>JAAYBQ010000193.1 GCA_012730035.1 Spirochaetota bacterium | reverse complement strand
ACTGAAAAAGGAGGGACTGCTTACACCCCGGAGACTGGCAGCCGCTGATAATGATACTATTGCATCACTGATAAAATCATCGGGTTACTATAACCAGAAAGTCCTGAAGATAAAAAATTTTATTGCCTGGTTTTCAACTTTTAATTATTCATTCAGGCGCCTTAATAAAATTGATACCCGGACTCTACGCGGCGATCTTCTTTCTGTAAAGGGTATAGGGCCCGAGACTGCTGATTCAATTCTGCTGTATGCACTGGGGCGTAAAATTTTTGTGGTAGATGCTTATACAAAACGCGTCTTTACCAGGATCGGCATTATTGGAGAAGACTGGAATTACGATAAAATACAGCAGTTTTTCCATGAAAAATTTTGCGGTGATGTTTCACTTTACAACGAATATCATGCACTGGTAGTAGTTCACGGCAAGGATTGCTGTAAAACTGTTCCGGATTGCGTTAACTGCTGCCTTGCTCAACTCTGCAGAAACAAGCCTGCCCGGCCTGACCTTTGATGACTTGATGTCGGCAAATCTTCTTGACTTTTATTATTCCGGTAATATAATATAATACTGCTGACGTTTAAGAGCATCGTGGCAGAAATTATACGCAGATTTGTCATCTGTTGAAAGCATTATTCTCAGTTTTTTATCACTGATTCTGAAAAATCAAGAATCCGCGAGGTGGCCATGCCGGGAAGAAAAGAACTTTTAAAAATGAGTTCATGGAAAAAACTTGAGGCTCATTTCAGTGAAATGAAAGATATTCATATGCGCACACTTTTTTCTGACGACAGGTCGAGAGGGGAAAGGTACAGGATTATTCACAATAATATATACTTTGATTATTCTAAAAATATAATTAATGACCGGACGCTTCAGCTGCTGGTTGAACTTGCTGATGAGGTGAATCTGCGCACTGAAATTGAAAGAATGTTTACCGGTGAAATAATTAATGAAACTGAAAAAAGACCTGTGCTGCATGTTGCCTTGCGCAACCGGAGCGGGAATGCCGTGTATGTAGAGGGCAGGGATGTTATGCCGGATATTTATGCAGTGCTTGAAAAAATGCATAAGGCTTCTGATGATATTCGTTCAGGACGATGGACAGGTTTTACCGGTAAACCGATAAAAAATATTGTAAATATCGGTATAGGGGGATCTGATCTTGGACCTGTTATGGTCTGTGAAGCTTTGAAATATTATTCACAGCGTGATATAAATAATTTTTTTGTTTCAAACATAGATTCAACGCATATTACAGAAGTTCTTCAACGCACTGATCCCGGCGAAACCCTGTTCATAGTTGCTTCAAAGACATTTACAACAATGGAGACCATGACCAATGCTGAAACTGCCAGGAGATGGATTGTTGAACACCTTGGATCTGAACAGGCAGTCGCGTACCATTTTATTGCACTTTCTACAAATTCGGCAGCTGTAGCCAAATTCGGTATAAAGACTGATAATATGTTTGAATTCTGGGACTGGGTGGGTGGCAGATATTCCCTGACTTCTGCAATCGGCCTTTCAATCATGATAAGCATTGGTTATGAAAATTTTATAGAGTTGCTTGAAGGCTTTCATGACATGGACAATCACTTCAGGCATGCACCGTTTAAAGAAAACATCCCGGTACTCATGGCTCTGCTTGGCGTTTGGTATAATAATTTTTTCGGGTCTCATACTTATGCCCTGCTCCCTTATGAGCAATACCTTCACAGGTTCCCCGCATATTTTCAGCAGGGGGACATGGAATCAAATGGTAAGTCCGTTACTCGAAGCGGGGCAAGGGTAACTTATAGTACGGGGCCTGTAATCTGGGGCGAGCCCGGCACTAATGGCCAGCATGCTTTTTATCAGCTTATGCACCAGGGGACTTCAATTATTCCAGCTGATTTTATAGGATTTATAAAACCTTTAAATCCTGTAGCAGATCATCATGACAAACTTATTGCAAACATGTTCGCACAGTCCGAGGCTTTTGCTTTCGGTAAAACCGAATCAGAGGTGAGGGCTGAAGGTGTTGACGGTAAACTTGTTCCTTACCGTGTCTTTGAGGGGAACAGACCATCAAACACAATACTGTGTCCACGCCTTACACCTGAGGTGCTCGGCAGCCTTATAGCGATGTATGAACACAAAATATTCACCCAGGGAATAATCTGGGATATATTTTCATTTGACCAGTGGGGAGTTGAACTGGGTAAACTTCTTGCCGGAAGAATCCTCGGCGAGCTTTCTTCCTTCAATAGCCCTGCGGATGAACATGATTCCTCAACAAAAGCACTGATCAGTCATTACAGGAGTATTACGCGT
>JAAYBQ010000192.1 GCA_012730035.1 Spirochaetota bacterium | reverse complement strand
TCCCTGCAAAAAGACGTGTAACTGCAAATTTTTCACCGCATATATTGAATCCGAAGCATACAGTGCCTGTGGGTTTTTGAGGAGTGCCGCCTCCCGGTCCGGCAATTCCGGTTATCGATACCGACACATCCGCACCGGTTATAGTACAAATAGCATCCGCCATTATACGGGCAGTCTCTTCGCTTACCGCGCCGTATTCTGCTATTACACCGGGGCTGACTTTAAGAAGCTTTATTTTTAAATCGTTGCTGTATGCTGTAACCGATCCCAGGAAGACGTCAGATGATCCGGGTATATCTGTCAATCTCTTTGAAAACAGGCCGCCGGTACATGATTCAGCCGCTGCGAGTTTAAGCTGTTTTTGCCTTAGCAGTTCAAGCAGTTCCTCTTCGGGTGAATTAATTCCATCGGGGATAAGATAAGGATTCAGTGCTTTTTTTATACTGTCCGAAATTTGACCTGCAAAGCTGAAATCATTTGATTCCGGTACAACAATAATGTCACAAATGCCTGATTTCGGAGTAATTCCCCATCGGACATTATATAATAAAAGTATGGGCCTGATAATACTGTTTATTTCTGATTCCCGTATCCCGGTAACTTTAAACAGCAGTTGCCCGGTTTTATCCAGACGGAATTTTTTTTCAAGATAAGGCATTACCCCGGAGGTGAACATCTCCTCCATCTCTGAAGGAACACCTGGCATTGATATTACGGTGGTACCGTTTTTTTCAATTATAAATCCAGGCGCAAGGCCCCTGGAGTTGTTAAGAATAAAAGATGATTCGGGGTATGATGCCATTTTTGAGTCAGAAACGGTTACGGGCATTTTCATTGAATCAAGAAAAGATTTCATCTTTTCAAGGTGCGTGTTATCAATTACAATACCAAGTCCGAATAAACGACTGACTGCTTCAACAGTATTATCATCATCAGTCGGGCCAAGTCCGCCTGTTGTTATAATTATATCTGCATTTGCGGATGCTTCGGTCAGTTCGGAGATTATTAAGTCGATACTGTCGGGCACGGTAATGTGTTTTTTTACTGTTATAGCAGTCCCGAATAAACGGGAACAGATAAAAGCACTGTTGGTATCAACGGTAGTACCGTAAAGTAGTTCATCACCCGTTGTTATGATTATTGCTTCAGCCATAGTTTACATGCTTTCAGGTGCTGATACGCCAAGAATTGCAAGTCCGTTTTTAAGTATAATCCTCACGGCCCCGGCCAGAGCAAGGTATGTATCAGTTCTGCCCCTGTCGTCTGTAAGAATCCTGTGCTCAGCGTAAAACCTGTGAAATGACTGGGCAAGTCTCATCAGGTATGTTGCTATTTTATGCGGCTCAAGAGTTTCTGCTGCATCCGAAATCTCCTCTGGCAATTTGGCCATGGTTTTTATTACTACTGCTGTTTCATGGTCAAGCAGGTGCTCGTTAAGTATATTTTCAGAATCAGGCACTATTCCCCTTTTGTCAGCTTCCCGGAATATTGAACATATCCTGGCATGAGCATACTGCAGGTAAAATACCGGATTTTCTGAACTGTCCTTTTTTGCCAGGGTTAGATCAAAATCAAGATGGCTGTCGAGCGAGCGCATTATAAAGAAGTACCTGGAAACATCAACGCCTACTTCGTCAATAAGTTCCCGCATTGTGGAAAAATTGCCAAGCCTTTTTGACATCTTCACAGTTTCCCCCTCCATGATGAGGTTAACCTGCTGGGCAATAAGTACCCTGAATTTTTCAGATGAAAAACCAAGAGCCTGTACAGCTCCGGTCAGCCTTGCGATGTAACCGTGATGGTCCGGCCCCCATATGTCAATGAGCCTGTCATAACCCCTCTGTAGCTTGTCATAGTGATATGCTATGTCTGCCATAAGGTATGTGGGCCTGCCGTCATCACGGACCACTACCCTGTCCTTGTCATCTCCGTACGCTGTGGAACGGAAAACCTTTTTGCCCGCCTCGTCGTAAACATGGCCGCTTTTTTCAAGAGCTTCAAGAGCAGAGATTACCTCGCCCTTCTGATGCAGAGTACTTTCATGAAACCATTGCCTGAAGTTTACATTAAAATCGCCAAGGTCCCGTTTCTGTGTTGCAACGTTAAACTCTACAGCCTTGCGCGCGGCAAATTCTGTCTTTTCAGTTCCGGTGAGAGCATCCAGTTCTTTTCCGAATTCGTTATTCATCCTGGCTGCTATATCTTTTATGTATTCACCATGGTAACCGTCTTCGGGAAAACCGGATTCTTCTCCCCTTATTTCTTTTATCCTTGCAAGTACTGATTCGCCAAGAAGGTTTACCTGGTTGCCGAAGTCATTTACATAGAATTCCCTGTGAGCTACATCACCATTTGCTTCGATAAGATTTGAGATCGTGTCACCTATTGCAGCTGCCCTTGCTGAAACAACATTCAGCGGGCCTGTGGGATTTGCCGAAACAAATTCAACATTATATTTAAGGGGATTATCCTTTTTT
>JAAYBQ010000191.1 GCA_012730035.1 Spirochaetota bacterium | reverse complement strand
TTGTTATACTTTTCGCGCTCAAGTACAGATCGAATAAGATGAGACTTATGACTCACACAGTTTTCTTTGGACTGCTTGGTTTCGGTTTCATGATGATAGAACTTGTTCTTATGCAGAAATACCAGCGGTTCATAGGATCTCCAATATATTCCACAATTGTAATACTTGGCGGATTATTGTTTTTCAGCGGACTTGGAAGTTTTGTAAGCAGGAACTTCAACCGCAGGTTACTCATAATTTGCGTAGCCATAATTCCTGTAATGATCCTTTTCCAGACATTCTTTCTTGACGGACTGTTCAACATGTTCGCCAAATTCAGCTTCACTGCCAAACTGTTCATCTCTTCAGGACTTATATTTCCTCTTGCCTTTGTCATGGGAATGCCGTTCCCCCACGCGCTTGAACAGATAAAGAAGGATATTTCAAACGAATATGCAACATTGATGTTCGGCGTCAACGGTGCCCTTGCCACACTGGGAGTATCTCTTTCGTACCTGGTTAACGTAAGCTACGGAATGAGTACAACTCTTTTGATAGGATTTGCCACATATCTTGCAGCTCTGGTTCTTTTCTTTTTTATAAAAAAATGAAATTACTCAGTTTAACAAAATTGCTCCTTCACCGGCTTTTGCCGGCAGGAATAATCTCGGCAATACTATTTGTGGCAATATTTATGGCATGCAGCAAAGAACACGCGCCTGATGTTAAAATATATGCAATTAAATACGGGGAATCCCTTTTCCCGGAAAAATACATGTACCGGAACAGCAGTACAGGCAAAGAGACGCAGTTCACCTGGCTCTGTTATTATGTCGAATACCTTAACCGCAGAATACTTATTGATACGGGTTTCGTAAATCCTTCATATATTAAAATGTTTAATATTAGAAACTACACAAGGCCATCAGATATACTGCGCAATAATGGCATAGACCCCGAATCAATAACTGATATAATTATAACACACGGGCACTTTGATCATGCCGATGGAATTTCTGATTACGGCTCTGCACGCATAGTTATTTCAGCCACTGCACTTGGTGCAATCAATAAAGGAAATTATGGAAATTCTATCAGTAAAAAATTTATGGGCAATACAGGAATTATTTCATTTCAGGATACATATAACTTCGAAAAACATTTAACAATCAAAGAAATTGGAGGTCATGCTGAAGGATCCTCCGTTGTCTACCTGGAATATGGCGAACACCGTTATTGCTTTACCGGGGACGAGGTATATTCCGCAAAAAGTATCATTGATAAGATACCTAACGGTACAGTGACAAATATCAATAATAACATTAAATTTATTTCAGAATATAATCCTGACTTTATCCCTCTGACATTTCATAATCCGGACTTTTACGGCAGAGCAGAAAAATTTATCAGAATATATCCAGATTAATATCACATTTGCTGCAGACCTGATTATTCAGCAGACCCTTTTTATTTTCTTGACATAAAGCGGCATTATAAATAATAAACAGTCAATGCGCCCGTAGCTCAGTGGATAGAGCGCCAGACTTCGAATCTGGGCGTCGCAGGTTCGACTCCTGCTGGGCGCGCATAACCCCTGAATAATTCAGGGGTTATTTGTTTAAAAACCGGAAATAAGTAAATCCATCCCAAAAATAATATAATAGTATCCGGAAGGTTTAAATTATGAGCAGTAAAGAGAAGAATAATAAAGAAAATGTCAAACATGACTCTCTTAGTGATATGGTTGAACAGAATCCGGGTTTAGCCCTTCATTATGCCGCAGATAGCGGAGATATTGGCCTTGCAAAAACAATTCTCAAAAAAAGAAACGCAGATATCAATCATATAGACAGTTCGGGCTTTACACCTCTTTTTCGCGCAGCAATGAAGAAACAAAAATCATTTATCATGTTTATGCTGGAAAATGGAGCAGATCCCAACTTGCAGACTCGTGAAGGATTCACTCCTCTTATGGCTGCAGTCGAATCGGGTGATGTCACACTTGTAGAAATTTTTCTTAAACATAAGGCCAACCCGGACCTGCAGACAATACAGGGAACAACATCACTGCATATAGCTGCATCTACAGGTAAAACTGAAATTATCAGACTACTGATAAATTCGGGAGCTGATACTGGCATTCGCGACAAGACCGATATAAAAAAGATTCTGGAACAGCAGACCGGACAGGAGATTATAATGACAGGTGGAGATGAAAAACTTCTGTCCGGCCTGACCGCTCTTGATATTGCGCGAATGTGCGGTCAGACTGAAGCGGAAGAACTCCTCGCAGGCCATAAGAGTTGATCCTTTATGGGGTAGCGAATCTGGCGTGCCCATGCTGCACCTTTAATAGCAGTTAGAGTGCTTAATAAAATCAGAATGAGCTTTTTTAACGATATTTTAGATCAATTCAGAAATTTTACTGAATCCCTGAAAGGCGAAGAAGAGAGCAAATGAAATCAGAAAAACAGCAAGTACGGCTATAAAACCACGGTAAATCGTGTCCGACAGAAATTGTCGTCCATGTGCCACTGCCGCTGAAATTAATGAATACCATGCAAGGTCCGCCAGAATGTGACCTGCAAAAAAAACGGCAACTCCAGCCAATCCCAACTTCCACGAAAAAAGTATATAACCCATTCCT
>JAAYBQ010000190.1 GCA_012730035.1 Spirochaetota bacterium | reverse complement strand
GTGATGCTCCAGTCATGGAACTTTAATGTTCTATGGGAGAAAATTGCAGCGATGTTGTGATTTATTATCATTCTATTCCTCCTTGAATTTAAATGTCATCATCCTTGATAACACTGTAAATTTCCAGTTACACATTCAAGTTCGTCCTTATCAGAAAATTGCGATACCCGCATAGCAGGCATTTATATATGATTAAAGTCATTTATTTTGAAATAAGCGCATATTTCGTTGCATTTCTATTCAATATCTATTTTTTGCTTTTTTTTAAAAAAATATTTGTAACGGCACGTGTCTGCTTTAAGAATCACCAGAGAATCGTATTATCAGGTCGGTGAAATGGCAAAATACAGCGGAAAAACATTCGGCGGATCGGGCGGCGAGGGCAAAGACCCTTTTAAATCCACGGAAAAGCTTAAACTCAATATAAAAAAATTTGACCGGGGCAAGCGGTTTTCAATTAAAAACTTTAATCTGCCTTCAGCGTGGAAAAATGTAAAAAACAGGGTTTCCGGTTTTATTTACCGTAAAAAGGATTCCCCGGACAGGTCTTTCAATTTCCCGTCAAAAGGAAAAAGTACTGCACTCAGGGCTTTTGGATCTTCTCTACCCGCAAAAAACAGCAGCGGCAGACTTACAGGATTCACCCCCGGTGGTAAAAGTCTTTCAATTAAATCATTTAACGTTCCTTCGGGAAGAGTAAGTGACATTATTTATGGAATTATTGACCTTGTTAAATCAGCTTTTACTAATTTTCCTGAATTTTTCAGAAATTATAAAACTATAATCACGGGTGTGGGAGCAGGATTAATCCTGGCCTTTATTATAATTCTGATTATGGACTTCGGAAAGGTCCGCGCACTTGCAACTTACCAGCCCGATGTTACCACGCGAATCTATGACAAAAACAATATTCTCATTGGAGAAATTTTCAGTGAAAAACGTGAAGTTGTCCCATACGACAGAATTCCACAGAACCTCAAAAACGCCTTCATTGCAATGGAGGATACGGAATTTTATGACCACTGGGGGATCAACCCCAAGGGTATTGTGCGGGCCTTCTTTGTGAATATTTTTTCCGGCAGCATACGCCAGGGGGGCAGCACAATCACCCAGCAGCTTGCCAAGATAATGCTCACCTCCGGAGAAAGAAGCCTTTACCGCAAGGTAAAAGAGGCATTTATCTCACTGATGATTGAAGCCACATACTCCAAGGAGGAGATTCTGAATCTCTACCTTAACCAGATTTTCCTTGGTCACGGCGCATACGGAGTCCAGTCAGCTGCAAAACTTTATTTCGGCAAGGACGTGTGGAACCTTAACCTGGCCGAATGTTCACTCCTTGCCACACTGCCTGCCGCACCAAACATGCTATCTCCCATAAAGTATCCACGCACGGCCTGGACGAGGCACAGGGTCGCGCTTTCAAGGATGGTCGAGATGGGCTACATAACTGTTCCCGAAGGTGAAAAGGCATACATGGATTTCTGGCCCGACTTTCTTTATAAAATCCAGGATCTATCCCCTACGCTTAATACCTTCAGTGCGCGCGTAAACAACGCCCCATGGTTCACCGAATACATAAGGCGCGATCTTGTTAAAAAATATGGCGAGGAGTCTGTTTATTCAGGCGGACTTTCAGTCTACACTACCCTCGACATAAACAAGCAGGCAGCGGGGCAGAGGATACTCAAGGACGCGCTGGACAGGCAGAGCGCAGTTTCAAGCGGGCTGTCGTTTAACAACGAAGAATATGTAATGAACCATTTCTCGGACGAAATATCTCTGGCTTCATACATCCTGAATACTCCTCCGTTTAAACGCAAAGGTTCAATAGAAAACAGCAGGTTCAACAGTCACCTGAGGTCTAACGTGATTGAGGAACTCGAGGGAATCAACTTCCTCGCGGGCATGGACAACATTGGCCGGTTTATAGACAGGTATAAATCGACCTACAGCGAAGACCGCGAAATGCAGCGAGTCGAGGGCTGCATAATCTCGATAAACCAGCAGAACGGCTACATTGAGGCCATGATAGGAGGCGGCGAATTTTCAAGCATCAACCAGCTAAACCGGACCATGCAGGCAAAACGTCAGCCCGGCTCATCAATAAAACCTTTACTCTATGCGGCAGCAATCGAGTCGGGCAAATTTACCGCATCAACCACTGTTCTTGATTCCCCCATCGTCTATCTTGACATGGAGGGCAGCGACTGGATGCCCGAGAACTACGAGGGTGAATACTACGGATTTGTACGCATAAGGCGCGCCCTTGAAAAATCTATCAACGTAGTGTCAATCCGCATCGCAGAGGCAATCGGCATTGATGTTGTCATCAATTACTATGCAAAGCTGCTCAAATTCAACAATGACGAAAAAAAGGCACGCATCCCGCGCAACTTCTCAATAGCACTGGGAACTCTTGAGGTCAGCCCGTTCGAAATAACACGTGCCTACGCCATAATAGCAAACGGCGGACGCGACGTCATACCTTTCGCCGTACGTTACATAAAGGACCGCAACGGGAACATCCTTGAGAACAGGGAGCAGGAGGTAAACGCCATGCTCATGGAAAAATCCAGGGGTGGCACTATCCAGATTATACGACCAGAAACAGCGCAGGTAATGATAAGCCTGATGCGCGGCGTTATATCTGCAGGCACAGCAAGACACGCGAATCCCGGAAGGCCCGTGGCAGGTAAAACCGGAACCACCAACAACTGGAAGGATGCCTGGTTTATCGGCTTTACAGCGAATCTGACTACCGGTATATGGATGGGATACGACAAGATGGGCCTCTCGCTGGGCACAGGCCAGGCTGCCGCCGGAATTGTTGCGCCCGTATGGGGAAACTACATGCGGGCTGCACTTGTTAACGATCCGGTCATGGAATTCCCGGTTTATGCCGGCCTTCAGCAGATAAATGTATGCGCCAACTCGGGGCTGCTGCCCGGGCCGCAGTGTCGTGAACAGATTTCCGAGATATTTATCCCGGGCTTTGTTCCGGACAGGGAATGCGATTTATGCAATGGTGAAAACCCGTCATACCTTCCTTCAAAAGGACCAGACGCCAACATAGTCGAGGGTCAAAAAAAGAAAATCCGCGGAAACATAAGAGAAAGCAAAAAAGAATCCATAATCAAAAATATTGAAAACGATCTGCTGCAATAAAAGGGGGCGCAATGGAAAGATTTATCATAAACAGAAATGACACATTCCTGATGCTCATTGATATGCAGGAGAAACTCTTCCGCGCAATGACTCCGCGGGTGCAGGAGATGCTTGAAAAGAACTGCTCCATTCTGATTAAGGCCTCGGCTGAATTTAAACTTCCACTGATTGTGACTGAACAGTACCGCAAGGGACTTGGCGAGACCATCCCTGAACTTGCACAGGAATGCAAAGATGCACCGAACCTTGAGAAGCTCTACTTTGACTGCATGAAAGATGAAGTGATTAAAGAAGCAGTCACATCCACCGGGAAAAAGACCGCCATACTCACAGGTATAGAATCTCATATCTGCGTGTTCCAGACCGCACTCTCTCTTCTTTCATCAGGGTACAGGGTTTTTATCGCAGAAGACTCAGTGGGTTCAAGACGTAAAGGCGACTGGAAAGCAGCGATGAACTCCCTTGCAGCTGCAGGTGCCGTGATCTACCCCACAGAGACAATCGCGTTTATGATAATAGAAAAGGCCGGTACACCGCAGTTCAAGGCACTGTCACCGCTGTTCAGGTAAATTCAGGTTGCATCCTCCGCAAGAGCTGTGATCCACATTGCGCAGAATACCTTATCAGCCGGCATGCACTAAAATCAATCAGGCATGTTCTTCCATATTATCTTTCTTCCATCAAGTACAGGGCCATCCACACAGGCCCGCACATAACCATCCGTAGTATCAACAGTGCAGCCCACGCATATACCCACTCCGCAACCGAAATAGTTTTCAACCGAAACTTCAACTTTTGCACCGGGATTTGCAAGCTTAACTGTTTTTTCCATCATGGGGTCAGGGCCGCATGTGTAAATCCTGCTGAACTTTATGTCAGATATAACATGGGCCGCAACCTCTGTTGCAAATCCCCTGAGTCCCGCAGAGCCGTCATCAGTTGTTATTAAAAACTCGTCAACTGCGGACCTGAACTCATC
The DNA here is from genome assembly GCA_012730035.1 of Spirochaetota bacterium. Taxonomy (GTDB): domain Bacteria; phylum Spirochaetota; class UBA4802; order UBA4802; family UBA5550; genus JAAYBQ01. The sequence continues at coordinate 1,702 of JAAYBQ010000190.1, read as the reverse complement.
CTCGCCGAAAATATAGTTCTTCCCGCGGCTGCAGTAGATATATGTAACACGGTTTCCTGCTTTTTTAAGTTCTTTGGCAAGGTATAAGAGCGGCGCATTACCCACTCCGCCGCCCACAAGAAGCACCTCGCCTGCGTTTTCAACCGTAAACCCGTTGCCCAGGGGCGCCAGCATGTTAATCTCGCCCGGCTCCATTCTGCAGAGTATTTCTGTGCCGCGGCCGATCACACGTATAACAACACGTATAATGCTCCCATCAGCGTCATAGATAGAAAAAGGCCTGCGCAGCAGCGGATCAGTACCTTCGTTTGTCCGTATATTAACAAACTGTCCGGGCCTGATCGAAGGACAGTCCATTTTAATGGTCATCATGTAATGGTCTTTTGCCACCAGCTGTGGCATACTTAGAAGTTGTGCCATACTTTTTAGTTACCTCTTTTCATGAATGCTGCCGAACAGATAATAGTTCCCATTCTTTATAAACATTGTATTCAGGAGCGTTCTTTTTAAGAACAGATTCAAAAAGAATCACCCTGTCTATAACACAGCGGGCATATATAGTTTCTCTGCTGCTTTTAATATAATCTTTAAGCGAATCAGGAACAGTTGCTCCCCTTTTCACACGTGCCAGGGTAAGATGCGGAATAAATTTTCTCTGTTCAGGGGCAAATCCTGCTTCAACAGCTGCGTTCTCGGTAAATGTGAACAGTTTTTCAACAAGTTCCCTGTCGTACTGCATCCCGGCCCAAATAACAGAGGGATTTGCTGTTCCCGGGAAACACCCGAGCCCTCTTATAAAGCACTCCACCTTCTGCGGTCTTGCGGATCTGTCCAGCGCCGTAACAAGCGCATGGCACATTGCCTGATCCGTATCACCAAGAAATTTAAGTGTTATATGATAATTTTTCCAGTTTACTATGTTAAGTGCTCTTCCGGACTTTTCAAGTTCATCTCTAACACTGTCAATACCGCGGGTATCGACAGGCAGGGCAATAAACATCCTTTTAGGGAACCGTTCCATTCTACTCAATAATTTTAGGTACCACAAAAAAACCATCAACAAACGAAGGCGCATTCTGCTCTATGCTTTTTCTATCGATGGATTTTTTTACAGCATCATCCCTGAACACATTTGATATTTCCATGATATGATCTGCAGGCTTTACATTAGAAGTATCCAGCTCGTTGATTTTTTCAACATACTCGATTATATCGTTAAGCTGCTTAGAATATTCTTCGCGCTCATTCTCTGAAAGCTCAAGCCTTGCAAGCCTGGCTGTCTTTATAATCTGGTCTTCATTAATTTTCATTTAAGTCTAACCTCCGGCAATATATTTATTTCACCCGGTTCAGGTTCATAGTATTCAAACCGGGACAGATCAAAATCAATTACTTTTTCAATTTCGCGGTATTTTATTCCTATTCTGAACTTCGCGGGAATATCGGTCCTTATCCATTTAAAAGTCCTGAAAAATACAATAGAATCCCCGGGTACGACGTAGTCCATTCTGTACTCTATCGTTTCATTGTCAAAATCGACCTCCTGAAGTAAAATATTATCAGAAAGCATTCTTCGTGTTTTCCACAATTCACAGAGATTTACTGCATACCTGTTTTCAGCATATTCGCTGCCCTTCGAAAAACTGAAAGTTTCCGGCAGCACCAGTTGCCCGCCAGAAAGTACTTCGACCCTGCTGATCTG
>JAAYBQ010000189.1 GCA_012730035.1 Spirochaetota bacterium | reverse complement strand
TGTTGTCGATATCGTTTCACCAATCCATTCTTGATCAAGAGCTCCATCTTGATTTTTCCATTGGATTGCTCCAAGAGTTCCAGAAAGATCTTGTCCAGCCGTCCATTTGACTGTTGTACCCTCATTACACGCTACAAATCCTAATGCCACTGTTGCAGCAATAATTGCTAAAAATATCTTTTTCATCGGTTATTCCTCCGTTTAGTCTTCTAAAATTCCGGGTATAATTCTCATTTTACCGGTTTCTATAAAGTTAGTATTTTCCGGCTGCTCAATGTTTCCTGTTAAATCACAAAAAGCAGCATGTTTAATAAGATATTGCAGGGCAGGGTTAAGTCAAGGATTTTTATGCTCTGACCCTGCCTGGTGGGCAGGGTTGATAATACCGGGGCTCTGACCCCTTTTTGTGGAAAACAGTGGTGGTACGGGCCGATTTATAAAGGTGCTCTGACCCCAATTCTGGATTCAAGGAAATATTAGCGTAAAGGGAGGCAAAATCTGAATCATGCTCTGACCCTCAGAAGAGTGGCAGGGATGCTGAATCATGCTCTGACCCCCATTACCTGAATTTTCTGTAAATAGTATCCCCTGCCAGTTTCCCAGTTGAAAACGCCGCCTGAAGATTGTATCCGCCTGTATCCCCGTCAATATCCATCACTTCACCGGCAAAAAACAGGCCGGGAGCCAGCTTTGATTCCATAGTGCGCATATTAATTTCTTCAAGTGATATACCGCCATGTGTTGCCATTGCCACATTAAAACCATCCTTTGAAGTAACCGTGAAAGGGCAGTCTCTTAAAAGGGACACCAGTTTTTTCCTTTCTTCACGATTTATTTCGGATGATTTTTTATCGTGGGGAATACGGGAAAGGTCAAGTATCATCTGCACAATACGTTCAGGTACACCTGAACTCTGGAGAAGGTTTTTAACCATACGTTTGCCTTCATTTCGCGATTTAAGGATAAATTCCTCTTCAAATGATTCATAACTGGAGTGTATAAAAGAGACAAACAGGGTATCGCCGGGATTAATATAGCGGCTCATGTCCAGAATTACGGGTCCGGATAGGCCGTCGTGGGTAAAAAGCAGGTCACCGGTGTATGTTACAAATTTGCGGTTGTTCCTGTTGAGTGTTACAGATGCATTTTTTATTGTAATACCGGAGAGTTCAGGGATTGGTTTTGAACCGGGGGTCAGAGCATCTATTGTCGTGCTGGTTTTTACAGGGGTCAGAGCTGGTGTAAGTTCAGTTATCGTATGCCCCTGGTCTCCGGAAAATCTGAATCCGTCGCCATCGGAACCGGTTCCGGGATAAGACAAGCCCCCGGTTGTGATAACACAGTATCGGGAGAGGAAAGTTTTGCCTGATGCTCTGACCCTGAAAGATCCCTTGTCACGTAAAATCTCATGCACTTTATGTCCGTACATTATCTCTACACCCGATTCGTTACATTTACGCAGTAAAAGATCCAGAATTTCACCTGCTTTCATTGATTCCGGGAAAATTTTACCATTATCAGCTTCAATAGTATTTATGCCATTATTGTTAAGATATTCGATAAGGTCATTATTGCTGAAAGCAGCAAATGCATGACGCAGAAAAGACCCATTATTGCCGTATTTTTGCACAAAACTTTTTATGCTGCCGGAATGGGTTATATTACAACTGCCTGATCCGGAAAGAAGCAGCTTGCGCCCGGCCGTATTCATTTTTTCAAGTACAAGAACACGGTGGTTTTTATCCTTGCTGCAGGTTATTGCACAGAAAAGACCCGCAGGTCCTGCACCAATGATTATTGCATCATATAAATTTTCAGGCATAAAGATTTTCGTTTTTTCCGTCAGAATAAAGACAGTGTATTTATTAAGAAAATTTATGTCAAGTGTTGAGATGCTACGGATGAATTAAAGTAAAACGGCAAGTCTTTTTCGGTAGGCATCCTCGTAGAGCAGAAATTTTTTTACACATTCGTTAAAGTCCGGGCCAAGTTCATGGAAGTAATTATGAATCGTGATTTTAATATCAATTTCAGTTTTGAAATTGAGGTAACAGCGTATAAATCCTATTTGATTCTTGCGGGGATCACGTGAAAGTTTTTTTCTTACCGGATTATATCCTATATACCAGAGCAGGTAAAGCAGGTATTGACGCGGATCTTCTGTCTCTTCGATCACTTTAGATCCAAAACGTTCGTTCCAGAATGCCCCGCTTGTGCTGTTTTCCCTGTTGTATTTTTCCGCTATACGCGATTTTATGTACTGCATAATTTTTGATATGGTTTCATGATCCGCGAGAGTCCTGATTACCAGATGTATGTGGTTACCTACAATTTCAGCTGCGATTAATTCAAAATTATATTTTTCCTGGCACATTTTTATTGATTCAATAAAATATTTTTTCCCGTAATGCCCGAGCAGAAGATATTTTTTAGCATGACACATAGTATAGCAATGATGAGTATATCCCTGTGCAGTATTTCTATGAGGCCTTGGCATATTTTTCTCCCTTTATTGATTTATAAGTAATACGATGCCGGATCTTAATATTTGAAAATTTTTTTGGCTGGTTTAAAAAAAAATGAGAAATTGATTGAGGGGTCAGAGCCTTAACCTAATCGATCGTATTCAGCCGTCAGGATTATCGGTGGATCGATTATTGAATTATTATGCTCTGACCCTAAGGTTTTCACACCCCATGCTCTGACCCCCCGGTTCTGATCCTTAACGATGAATCGATAAACTTAAACTTGACAATACATCAAACTTTTATATTATTTTTTACGAGGTAGATTATTATGGAAATATTAAATAAAAATCTTTTAGTATTATCTGTTTTATTTTTAATATTATTCCCTGCAGCGGGTTTTTCCATGAAGATTTCATTTTTTCTGGGTCAGGCAACGGTTACCAGGGATGGCAAAAGTACAGCTGTAAAATCGGGTGATTTAATTAAAGATGGTGATGTGATTAAAACTGCAAAAGGTGCAATTGTTGAGGTGCTTTACGACGATAGCAGCAAGATTACAATACAGGAAAACACCATTGTGCAGATTGGCAGTAAAAATATCAGGAGTTCTTCAGATGTTACCATAATTGCGGGTTCAATCAATGGCAAATTTGGAAAACTGAAAAAGGGTGTTCACAGGATTAATACCCCTACAACGGTCTGTTCAGTCCGTGGTACTGAGTTTGGCGTTTCCGTCAGCAAGGGGGGCGATTCTATGGTAAGTTTGAAAGAAGGAAGTCTGGATATTGACAATCCATATCGAGAGTTACAGCTGAAGGAGGGTCAGAGCATTGAAGCTGAACTCGGGGAAAACCCCGATGTTAAAAACAAAATTCTGAATTCCGATGAATGGGAAGATGATAGAAATCAGGATGTTGCAGAGGATATTGATGAACGGGCCGGAAAATACAGTGAACAGTTTGATCAACTTGAAGCTAATAATGAAAAAACTCAGTCAGAAGTAATTGAGCTGAGCGAAAGGACAAAAAAAATTGCGACAAAAGATGACCTTGAAACTTCAGGCATGGAAATTGCCGCTGCTGAAGAGGATATTGAGCATGATATACTTATGAATGAAGCTTCAAAGCTCAGTGCTGAGAACCTGATGCAGGATTATGAAGGGTCAGAGCATTATACCGAACTCGAAAAAATGACGCAAAAAGGGGATGCTGTCATGGAACAGCAGAAAAAGAACTACCAGGCTATCCAGAAGGTAAAGCAGGAATATAAAAAGGCCTATGATCGTATAATGAAAAAATATAAGGATGATAAATCCAGAATATTTAAAAATCTGGATGATTATAAAAAAAGTATGCATCAGACAAACGAGGATAATCAGTAGCCTATGCTGCTGAATTTATCGTTGTCATGCTCTGACCCTCATTTTTTTACTCCTGTCTTCCGGTAATCTGCTCTGACCCCTGGAGACAAAAAAACCGGCTGCAAGCCGGTTTTTTTTACTTTATTGTTTTACTTTATGATTTTTCTGCTCATTGATGTGTCAGTTATATTTTCATGTTCAATCAGGTCGCTTGTTTCGGGCGTTCTTCTGAAGCGCAGTACATTGAGCATGAAAATTTCAAGCTTGTTGACAATTCCGGGAGGCAGAACCGCCCCGTCTATTTCGACCGACATTACCGGGAAGTTCCTGTCCCTGCTCCATGGTGTTATGAGCCCCTCAATTACACGGCCTATAAGGCATGCAAATGGCGATATATTTACGACACCTGAATAGTCATGCATCATTGCTGTTGAGGCAGCGCCGCTCGAGATCGATATTTCTGAATCAAGCTCGCTGGTGACGAAATGTTCGTGAGCATTACCCATTATTTCTTTCATGTTATGCGGCGCTGACGGGATCAGCCCGGTCGATTTAAGCGCGTTCTTAACCTTTTTGTCAACACGGTGTTTCCAGATATGTTCTATCCTCCAGGCAATCCGCTGCTTCATCTCTTTTGAGAAGAGTCGCCTGTACCATGGAAGAAGGTTGTACATCTTCATTATTTCATATTTGCGGACAAAGTCTGTGTAGTAGATCCATTCAGTAATACCCGATACTTTTGCGATTATTCCCCTGCGGCTCATAATACGCACCAGTTCATCAACGGCAAAGTCGTCACGGCGTACATAGATTTCACCGACTATCAGTACTTTTGGCGTGTCTTTAAGTTTCTGTTTCAGCGGTATGCGTGAAATCTCTGCAGCTATACGTTCAAGTGCCGGGATTGTCTTTGATATATCTTTTTCTGCTATAGCTGAAAGTTCGTGCCAGAGTTCATCATACTTTGCTATGGCAGTTGCGGGATCAACCGCGCAGGTGCGCAGGGATGTCTCTATGTCTTTCATGTAATCTGCAATGACAAGGCCCCACCAGGCGTTCTGCGAGAATTTAGGGCCGAGTTCGTTGTAGGAATTTTCAGAATCAACCGTTATTACTGCAACATTCTCCATGCGCAGGTCCTTAAACAGATTCTCATAGAATACAAAGTACTGGCCTGTACGGCACGGACCTGTCGTGGTCGGAACAAACAGCAGGTAGATTTCATCCTTTCTGTACCTGTCTGACTGAAGATACTTGAGCGCGCTTCCCAGTACCAGCTGTGACGGCAGACATTCTTTGCCCGACATGTAGCTCCTTGCTGCCTGCAGAGTGTATATGTCCGGCAGCGGCATGGCTTCTGCGTTTATACCCGTCCCCTTAAGTGACGCTGCAAGAAGTTCTGATGAAAGCCTACCCATATTTGACAGTAGAATTTTAACACGGCTGTTGTGAAATATATCTATTTTTTTACTATTTACCGCGTCCATAATATGTATGGGGTCTTTTCCGTTATTGATAAACCTGAGGCCGTTGTCATACCGTGCCTGATCATCGCCTGAAAACTTGAGCCTGTACCCTTCAATAATATCCAGGAAAGCCTCGACCCGGGTGTCGATTCCTGCATCCGCCGAGTGTGAATCAAGCTCCAGTATCAGGAAGGGTTTGGTTCCCATCATCCATTTTATGTAGTGCAGCATGAACGAATCGGGTGCGCACGAGAAGTTGCTTATGAATG
>JAAYBQ010000188.1 GCA_012730035.1 Spirochaetota bacterium | reverse complement strand
ATCAATACCCGCCATTTTACTGTTATCTATCCTGCTGCAGTCTCTGACAGAGCGATCTCCATTACATGCAAATCAGAAGAAGTGATCACTTCTCTTATAAATTTTATGCAGTATGAACTTCCCGGCCGGATTATTCTGCGCATAAGTGTTCCTGATAAGTACATGTCTGTAAACGGAAGTTTTTTTTATTCACTAAGTCCCGGTTCCATCGAGATCGAAGCCCTGGATTATCCCGGCTGGGAGATAAATCTTTCAGAAATAATTTTTACGCGATATATGGAACTGTTTGCCCGGAATTTTAAAGGTATACCAGGCATAAACAATCTTATGCACGCGGGACTTATGCATTACATGATTTACGGAACTGACGATAAAGCCGCAGTTATGCTTAATGATCTTGTTGCGAACCGGAATAATGGGGAATTGCGGATTAATGCATCAGAATATTTCAATGATGGCGGCAATCTGTCAATCGCTGTTTTTTTCTGGGATTATCTTGCATCTGTATTCGGCAGAGATGCCATGGCTGGTGCACTTAAGGACGCTGCTTATTTTGATGGTTTCTTCAATGCGCTTTATACCATAACAGACAGTGATGCCTCTGCAGTGGATCGGGGTTTCAGAAATTATCTGTCAGGACATATTAAACACGGGCAGGCCATGACCTCTCTTCCTGTTGAAGGTTTTAATTACGGGGCTGGCGATATCCTTGCACACTGCTCTCTTCGGGAGGGAGAAATCTATGCCCTTATTAGCGAAAGTGGCGGACGGTATAATCTGTTTTACCGTCTGAATGGTAAAGCATGGCATAAGATTAATATGGGGCATGCTGAATACAGGTTTACATCTGTTACAGCCTGCGGTGACAGAATAGTTGTATCGGGATACGACAGGTACGGTTCAGTGCTGATCTGCTATGATCCCGGCACTGGTAAAAAAGTCAGGGAAAGGGAATTTCCGCTAATTTATATTGATCACATTGATGCTGATAATGCGGGAGAGAGAATTATTTTTTCAGCATATACCAGTGGCAGGTATTCGCTTTTTGTTTATAATAATGATTCAGTTGTCATTCTTAAAACAGAGGGGGAGGGGATCAACCTTATGTATCCGGCATTTACAGAATCGGGCCGCATACTTTACGTGAGGAAAGATGCTGCAGAGAGCCTGATGCTGTTTGATGAAGAAACCGTATCTTCTTCAGAAATATACAGGACATCCAACACTCTGGGCAGACCCTGTGAAGATCCGGCGGGGAATATTCTTTATTCCGAAACGGTGAACGGTGTAACCGATATCCGCTGTCTTGAAAAAACCGGTTTATCTGTCAGGCAGCTTACCGCCGGGTCCACATCAAATATCGATCCCGTCTATATAATGGGCAGGCTCTATTTTCTTAATTATTATCTGGGCGGCTACAGGCCCGCCTCACTTCTTCTGAACAGCAAATAATACTTTACATCCAGTAACTCTCCCGCAAATATTTTACACGGGATAGAAACAGCCCATTGTAATAACCCTGTTTAACAGATTTATTACATTTTCTTTGCTGATCCCCGTTAATATTTATTCCGATACTTTCTGTAAGGGATGACTGTACGGGTGGTTACCTTTTGGCATGTTATTCCTGTAAATAAAAGGTGGTTATTTAATGTCACGATATGCGCTTGTAGAAAGAAAAACTCTTGAAACATCTATCCGGCTTGAAATTGATCTTGATTCGCGTCAGAAATCGGTAATAAGTTCAGGGGTGGATTTTTTTGATCATATGCTTAATTCAATGTCAAAACATGGCAGGTTTTACATGAATTTGTCATGTAAGGGGGACACGCATGTGGACGACCACCACACTGTTGAGGATACGGGGATCTGTCTTGGCATGGCGTTTCGTGAAGCACTGGGCGCAAAGGCCGGGATACGAAGATTCGGTTATTCAATGATACCTATGGACGATGCCCTTGCGGTTTCTGTTATAGACCTTTCTGGCCGCGCCTATTTCAGGTACACCGGTTCTACGCTCTCGGGGCAGATAAAGAATTACAGTGAAGAGTTGACAATAGAGTTTCTGCGATCTTTTAGTGATAACGCGGCTATGAATCTTCATGTTGAGCTAAAAAGCGGAGACAACAGGCACCACATACACGAGGCTATTTTTAAATCGGTGGGTGTGGCACTCCGATCGGCGGTCTCAATAGACCCGGAACAGGATAGTGCTGTTCCGTCAACAAAAGGTGTAATCTGATGATTGTTGTTGTTGATTACGGAATGGGAAACATCAGGTCTGTGACAAAGGCCTTTGAATTATATACTGATAAAGTTGTAGTGTCGGCCGATCCATCGTCACTTGAAAGTGCAAAGGGGGTAATCCTGCCGGGAGACGGCGCCTTTGCCATGGCAATGGAGAACCTCGAAAAGGCAGGCTGGATAAATCCCCTTAAACAATACATTGCCGAAGGCGGCTGTTTTATGGGTATCTGCCTGGGGTACCAGCTGCTTTTTTCCAGCAGTGAGGAGTTTGGTTTTTCAAAAGGGCTTGATATTATTCCGGGCAGAGTGGTAAGGTTTAATGGGGATGATCAAAAGGTGCCGCATATGGGGTGGAATTGTGTTTCCCTTACCAGGGAATCGGTGTACCTCCGGGGAGTGCCTGACGGGAGTTATTTTTATTTTATACACTCCTACTATCCCGTACTTGACGACCAGTCATGGGAAATCGCATCTGCCGAATATGGAGTCAGGTTCCCCTGCATGGTTGGCAGGGGCAAAGTTTTTGCGTCCCAGTTCCACCCTGAAAAAAGCCATAATAATGGCCTAAAAATTGTTCAAAATTTTGTAAATGAAGTATATTATAGATAATTAAAATACCGCCCGGATTAAGTGTAAGGCGGTCATATCTTTTACCGGCATATAAACAGGAAAATTTTACGTCAGGGGATTAACTATAAGATGGATTCTTATGAAAAATTTGACGCAGACGTTAAGTTCCCGCCACTCATAGAGCAGTATGAAAGAAAAATCTATGACCTGCGTCAGCTTATCGAGATAAGTAAGGGACTCAACTCGACCCTTGATTACAATATTCTTATAGATTCAATACTCCTGACGTGTATGGGGCAACTGCAGCTTATGAATGCGGGAATTTTTCTTATGAAATCCATTGGCGGTGACAAATTTTCGCTCCACAGAAATTACAAGGGCTTTGAGCTTGACCATATAATTGATTATTCATTTAACATAAATTCTGAACTGATCAGGTTTTTTGAAACTCATTACAGGAGCTTTACTTATAACGAAATTGTGGGGATGCTTAATGTCCCTGAACTTGACGTGATAAAGGCTCTCAAGCCGGACCTTGTTGTGCCGCTCCAGAGTAAGGGTGAAATAAATGGACTTATAGTGCTTGGCGACAGGATTAACCGGGGCGAATTCTCGGAGGGTGAACTTGAATACATTATGAACATCGCCTCCCTGGCCGGCATAGCAATTAATAATGCCAGGCTCTATGAAATGGCAACAACCGATATGATGACAAGGCTCAAGATTCATCACTATTTCCAGACCATACTGGTCGAAGAGATGAAGAGGGCTCATAAATATGAAAGACCCCTGTCGCTTATTATTGCGGACATTGACAATTTTAAAAAATTTAATGATACCCACGGGCACCTTGCAGGCGACGAAGTTCTCAGGTCAGTAGCATCGGTGTTCAGGGATAGCGTAAGGCTTATTGACATTGCCTCAAGGTATGGAGGAGAGGAGTTCGCAATTATTCTGCCCAAAACTGATATAAATGAAGCAATTATTGTCGCAGAAAGGATTAGATCCGCCATCGAAAGTCTTTCTGTTTCATTTAATGACAGGTTGCTCCAGGTTACCATATCTATCGGTGTAACACAATATGATTCATTGATTGACAAGAGCAGGCAGGAATTTATTGAAAGGGCTGACAGGGCGCTCTACATGTCAAAAAATGACGGTAAAAACAGGGTGTCGTTTTTATAGGGTGGCCACTCGCTTATTAATGATTGCGCACATAATGCGGTTTTTTGGTAAACGAAAAATATTTTTTTAATGGATCCAGGATATTAT
>JAAYBQ010000187.1 GCA_012730035.1 Spirochaetota bacterium | reverse complement strand
GGTCAATTATTGCGAAGAAATGACCGCGCGGCTCGTTGTATTCAACACCAAATCCCCAGCCGTTATAAAGCAGGGCAAGAAAGGGGAACTCACTCAGCTTATCGTACACAACTTTGTCATCGTCCCAGCCCTTCTTGTACATGCTCTTACCCGAGGGCCGCATTTGGCCGGTTGCAAGCCAGGACTCGTACTGCAGCGGAAATATTTTACCCCAGACCTCCGGGTCAAACTCGTCTTCGGCAATCACTCCGGCACGGAACAGTTCCGGCCTGTCACCTCCGCAGCCTGCTATTATGGCTGCAATTGCAGACATGAAAAAAACGAGAATTATACAGAATCTTTTCATAAGCTCACCTTACCTGGCTGTAATTACGGGAATAACCCTGTGCATTACCCTTCTGTGGCACGACCAGCAGTCCCTGCCGTCATATTTTATCATCGTAAGCATGCCTTCATGGCACCTTACGCAGTTCTCCATAACTGTTTTTTTACCGTGAGACGAAATACCAATATCTTCAGAATAGACCCCGGTATGGAACATAAAGAGGTCCTTCATGCCGTCGATTCCCTTCCATACATAGTGTCGCACAAAGCCGGTATTGGGCAGGTGGCAGTCAACGCACTTTGCATTTCTATGAAGTCCCGTTGAAAACCAGGACTCGTACTGTTCATTCATCACGTGGCATGTATTGCAGTAATCGGGCGTGGATGTTTTTGCAAGCATATCCGGAGGTCCCCAGAGAATAAAAACTCCCAGGGCCGCGGCAAATCCCCCTGCTATGAGGTATTTTTTATAAATTTTAATCATAGTTTTAATATCCGGGAATAATATAATAATATAATAAAGGTCTGGAAAAAATTCAAATTTCAGGCGGGGGACATCAGGTCAAATCTTGCGATAATCTCACCGGTAAGAGCCATGTAATCCTCCGCTCCGTTGCTTTCGGGCTTGTATTCAAAAATAGTCTTTCCCCAGCTGGGAGCCTCCTGGAGCGCAACATTCTCCCTGATAAAGGTGCTGAAGAGCTTGCCGGGAAGGCGCTTTTCGGTCTCTTCCATTACTTCGCGGTTAATAGACTTTTTAGGATTATACATTGTGCCGATTATTCCCGCAACCTCAACATTCCTGTTGATCCTCTTTTTAACCATCTGCACAGCTTCGAAAAGGTTATACATGCCGTGAAAAGGTAAAAACTGCGCCTGGAGCGGAACAAGGATAAACTCACTTATGGCAAGGGCATTGAGCGTTAAAACACCGAGCGAAGGGGGACAGTCGATCAGCACATAATCATACCCCGTAAGACCCTCAAGAGCTTCTTTCAAAAGAAATTCCTTCGCGGGAATCGGCAGAAATTCTACGTTCTTCATTTCCGGGTTGGCGGGAAAAAGGTCTATACCCTTTCGTTTGATTATTATATCCTGATAATTTTTTTCACCTTTCAGCACGTTGTATATGGAATCTACGACTTTATTGGGGTTTATTCCAAAATGGTACGTAGCCTGGGCCTGATGATCCATATCAATTACCAGCACCTTTTTGCCCATTATATGCAGTGCAGCGGCAACGTTTACAGTGGTTGTAGTCTTGCCGACTCCGCCCTTGTTGTTCGAAATGGATATAATTTTCATGGTGCCCCCTGGTTTATTCAATTTTCCGTAACTGCAGATTTCCTATTTCAGGCGCGAATGGGAACTCATGATCAGCATAAATTCCTCAACCTGTGCGGCATCAATAATGCCGATCTTCTTAATACTTTCGGGACTGAAGAGAGCAAAAATTCCTGTGGCAGATACGCTCAATTCACCCTTCGAGTTTATGATACGCCCCTTCATTATAACTTCGCGTTCACTGGTACGCTCCTCTATTTCAGCCTCTGCCCTCAGGCGTTCATGCATCAATGTCGGTTTATGATAGTTGACGGTCATGGTTTTGGTCAGGATAAACCTTTCAGTAAGAAATATCGCAGCCCATGCCATAACTTCGTCGAGCATTGTTGAGAGTATGCCCCCGTGAACCACACCGTTCCAGCCCGCCATATAGTCGGGTACATCCATTTCAGAAAACACAAGTTTATCGTTACCATAAAACTCCATCCCCAGACCCCTGTGATTGGCGGGACCGCAACCGAAACATGTATTATGCGCAGTATTTGGAATCTTTATAAAATCAGCCCTGTTCATTTAAACTTCTGTCTCCGTAACCTTATAGCGAAAATAGAGCATGATATCAACTGAAATCATGCAGAAATTGATAAGATAGAGTATTATTACCCCGTCATAAAGAAAGAAGATCTTGTGCAGTATGCCGGCCACATAGCCCGCAAGGACAATCAGCAGAAAAAAGAGGCTTTTCCCCTCTACAGACCTTGATTTCAGGCTTTTATATATCGAAACAGGCCACGCTGCCCCAAAGCATACAAGCATTATTATTTCAAATATACTCATAAAATACCCTTATATGATCTGATAGATATAGAGACCGGGAATTGCAAGCAATAAAAGCTCCGCGAAGCATTTTATGCCCCCGGAAGAGTATTTATCAGTCCCGAAGTTTCCACTGTGCATAATTGATTTTGTTGACAAATCAGGGAGCATGTAATTTATATAATATAAAAAGAATACGAGGTAATCCGCATGAGTCTGCTAAGGGAAATGGGCGATTCACTTATAAAATACGGCGAAATCCTGATCAGCAGGACTGAAGATTTTACACGTACGGCAAGGATAAGAATTGAAATCCGGAAAAAAGAGATAGATATCAATAGTATAAAGATTATAATCGCTGACCACGTCATTGCACAGACCCATAAAAAGGCCTCAATCGACACCGAGCTGATCAATGCCAGAATCAGCACTATTAATTCACTCAACCTTGAAATTACCGGACTCAGGGTCAGACTTGAAGAGTTAAAAAACCAGGGGAACAGGACTGAATCCCGGGAGAATGCCGGCGAATCCCTGGATTCAAAAGAATAATTATGCCCTTATCATCAAAAACAGTAATCAGCAACATAGAAAAACTTCCGGGACTTTTCACAAAGGCAGATCTGCACAAATCACTTCAGACCAGAAGAGAAGAAAAAAAATCGACCCGCAAGCCCCCGGCCAGGCGTAAACAATCATCAGCACTCACATCAAAGGATCTGACTGTTATTGAAAACACTATGCATGCCATGATACTTGCAGGCTTTTTGACTAAAGAAAAAAATAAATTCCGCAGGAACAGCCTTGAAATTGAAGGTACAATCACAGTTAACGAGTCGCGTGATACTGTTATTAAATACAACGAACAGGAGATCCTTATAAAACGTGATGACCTGGGGTCGGCCCAGAGAGGGGACCAGGTAACAGCCAGGATATTTGAATTCCGAAGGGGATTCTTCTGTGCCGAAGTACGAAAGGTACACAGGCGTAAAAAGGAATTCCATATAGCCAGGATCACCGGCAGGTCGGGTTCCATTGCCACACTAAGGCTTCTTGACGTTCCGGGCGAGATTGAATCATGCGCGAATATAAAAAAAATCTCCGTGGCAAAAGATGACTACGCAGTAATTACTCTTACCGGCAATTACCTTGCAGGTAAATCCGAGTCAGTGATCCAGGAGGTTTTCTCCGGGGAGAACGAGGATTATGACTTTATACGCATAAAGAACAGGCACTCGCTGCCGGAAGATCACACCGTCATCGGAGACACCGGCATCAATATAACGATGCCCGAATCCGAACTTAAAGTCCGCAAGGACTACACAAAACTATTTACAGTCACGATTGACGGCGATACAGCAAAAGATTTCGACGACGCCATATCAATTAAAACTTCAGGAAGAAACACAAAAATATACGTTCACATAGCCGATGTATCTGCATTCGTAAAACCCGGGTCCCCCCTGGACATTGAGGCATTTGAAAGGGGAACCAGCTTTTATCTGGGTAACAGGGTTATACCCATGCTCCCTGAAACACTATCCAACGACCTGTGCTCTCTGCGCGAAGGGGTTCCCAGGCTGACGTTGACAGCAGAGATGAACTTTGACTCAAAGGGGAACCTTGAAAAATTCGAAGCATTCAGGGGAATTATAAAGGTTAACAAAAGGCTAACATATACACGTGCAGATCAACTGATAACGGGCAAGGGACTGGGCCAGCTGACGCGCACAGTGCAGCAGATGTACAGGTTTGCCAGAATACTTGGTCAGAAAAGACGTGATGACGGAAGGCTTGACCTTAACCTGACAGATGTTGAAGTAATCTACGAAAAAAGCCATGTAAAAGAGATCCGGTTTGCCACACGCCTTAAAAGCCACATGCTGATCGAAGAATTCATGCTGAGCGCGAACGAGGCTGTTTCCAGGGAACTCAAGGAAAAAGAAATCCCCTCGCTCTATCGGGTACACGAACCGATGAGCCCGGACAACATTGAATCTCTGAAAAAATTTCTGACAGTACTGGGACTCAAAATTGATCCCGCACTCCCGCTTGGGCGCAGCGTACAGGATATTCTCTACAGGGTACAGGGCAAGCCCTATGAACAGGTTGTAAACCTCGTGGTACTCAAGTCAATGATGTCCGCATACTACGGAATAGAACCACTGGGGCACTTCGGACTTGGCTTTCTGGACTACACACACTTCACATCACCCATACGTCGTTACCCTGACCTTATAGTTCACAGGTGCCTCAAGAGCCTTATAGATAAGAAGGAACCAGCATACACTGTTGCACAGCTGATTCAGATAGGCGAAAAATCGTCAGCCATGGAACGCGTTGCGCAGAAGGCTGAACGTGACATGGTAAAGATGAAATCCTGCCGCATTATGAAAAACAGGGTCGGTGAAGTCTTTGATGTCGTAATAAGCGGTGTTTCAAAATACGGAATGTATGTCTCAATAATCGAAATGCCCATCGAGGGGATGATCCCTCTCAGAAACATTTCCGATGACTACTACGTTCTCCAGGAGGATGATTTTACAATTGTCGGGCGCAAATATAACAGGCGCTACAGGCTCGGCGACAGGATAAAAGCCAGGCTCTCGCTGGTTGACATCGACCTTCTTAGAATTGATTTTGAACTATACAGCGGACCCGGTAAAAAATGAAGTATTTTATCCACCATAATGAATCTTTCCCCCCGCACTACGACCTTATACTTGACAGCGGCGGGGCCATTGAAACATTCAGAATTCCGGAAGATTTCTTTTTTGATCTGGTAAGCGGATCACCTGTTGAATACGAAGAATTTAAAGGCACAGATATAAAAGGGGCGGCAATCAGCTGCGAAGCGGCGAAAGTAGCAGTTGAGGATTCCGGCGACTACACGGTATCAAAGTCCGGCAATATTATTCTCAAAGGCGGCCGGATTACCGGTGAACTTGTCATCGAAAGGGGCAGCAGAAAGATAACACTTATACCGGGCTGAATTTTTTAACCCGGGGTACTCAGATAGCGGAGGTTTTTGTGAAAAGAGCGGCAATAGTGGGTGCTACGGGTTTCGGCGGACTGGGACTTATAGATATCCTGTCCAGGCATCCTGAAATTGAGATTGCTTCCCTGTCTGCACTGGACCATGGGAAAGAAATATCATCTATGTTCCCTCACATTGAAGGTATATGCTCACTTGAAGTTTTACCACCGGAACAAGCCGGCACTGAAGGGATCGATATAGCATTTCTTTCAACCCCGGACCAGGCCGGTATGAAAATAGCAAAAAAATATTATGACCGCAATATCCCGGTTATAGATTTCAGCGGGGATTTCAGGTTCTCATCAACTTCAGAGTACAGTGTATACGCCGGGAATAAGGGTATGTCAGATAATCACGACTCACCCGATCTGCTTAACCATTCTGTCTACGGCCT
>JAAYBQ010000186.1 GCA_012730035.1 Spirochaetota bacterium | reverse complement strand
CATAGAAAAAGGTAACAATGAAAAAGATTATGAAAATATCATTAGTACAATCCGCCGTGATATAGATCAGTTCAGTGCATCCCGTTTAAAAGAAGAATTGGAAAATTACCTTAAAATATCAAAGAATGAAAAAGTAATTTTTCTTTTTGATGAAGCAAGTGAGGCAATTAACCAGAAAAAATTTAATCTGCTGGATCTGGAAGGCATCAGCGAAGCGCTTTCCTCTCTGGGTGGTAATGTCTGGACAATAGCGATTGCGCAGGAAAAACTGGACGATGTAATCAATAATTCAAATATAAATAAAGCACAGCTTACAAAAGTAACAGACCGGTTTAAAACAAAAATCCACCTTGAAGCTACCGAAGTTGATGTTATCATCCGAAGCCGTCTGCTCAAAAAAACAGACTCCTCCTTAAAGAGTTTAAAAGATCATTATCAGAAAAACTCCGGCAGAATAAGCGATCATTCAGCTTTGACAGCAACAGGCCTTGCGAAAACAGATTCAGCTGATATATACGCAACCTATTACCCTTTTTATAAATACCAGTTTGACCTGTTACAGAATTTTCTTTTTGGTACAAAGGGTTTTGCTTCAACGAAAGTTGCTGCGCGCGGTATGATTATTACCACTTATGACATCTTAAAACATGAATTACAGAATAATTCATTATTTGAAATAGCTACAGGCTGGCAGATTGCTAAAGAAGCACAACCGCAGCCTCCTGTACGTCTTGTTAATAGATTTGATAATGCAGATAAGATTCTTAAAGAAACAAAATCTTCAGTCTCTGGCAGGCAGCTGCTCGAAACTATAAATTTTATCGTAGAAGCCGAGATTGTACCCGCTACAATAAACAACATTGTAAAAGCCTTTATTAAAGATCCTGAAGAGTATCATAAAGTTGAAGGTGAAATTTCAATTGCTTTAAATACTCTGGTTGAAGCAAAAGTGCTCCTCTTCTCAAATAATTCATATAGAATTACATCAGACATTGAACAACGCCTTCTTGATGAAATGAATGGTTATACAGTACAGGGCTTTGTTAAGAAGAAGCAAATAGTTACAGCCTATAAATCATCACAGTTTATTAAAGCATTAACTCGCATTAACCTCACGAACTCTTTATATGACTTTTATATCACCACCGATAATGATGACGAGCTTTATGCTCCGGGATTAAAAGAACTTAAAATTAAAGTTAAAAGTGTCTATAATATCAGCGACGACCGCAGCGCTGATATTGAAGCATTGCGGATGCAGCATCAGAATGATAAAGATCTTATCTACCTGGTACCGGACAACAGCTCTTTTAAAGAAATAGACAAGCTCATTGATGACATTGAACGGACTTCATATCTCGAACAGAAATACAGCAATTCACAATCGGATGAAGGTCTGGTAATACGGAGCTTCTCTTCAGCAAAAGCAGAGAAAGAAGCACGACTTAAAATTCTCGTTGAAGAATCATTACAAAAAGCAACCTCCATCTGTCTTTTTGAATTGTTTGAACTTGATAAAAACAACTGGCAGACAATACTACAGGAACAACAGAGAAACCTTGTACTGAATGTCTATACCAAAAGGCTCGAATCTCAATTAAGCGATACCATTGCCGCAAGTGTGATAAAAGAGGCAAATGCCCCAAGATTGAAGCAGTATTTTCACGGGAAAGATTTTAATTTCTTTGATAATCAGGGCAATTTTATAGGTGATAATTTAAAAGTAACCGAAGAGATCCTTTATAAAATCCGCAACACCTTTGTTGACGGTGCAACCATTGAAAAAGAACTTGAACAGCCTCCCACAGGTTTTGCCTTTGGTACAGTAATTTCCACAGTTGCGGCTTTAATGCGTGCGGGCAAAATTATTGCAAAATTTAACGGAGGGGAACCGACCTTCTCATGGCGGGATGATGGCGTTAAGGAGATATTCACCGCCGCTGTAAAATTCCGTAGAGCTTCGTTTAAGGCAAAAGGTGCAGGCCTTACCAAACAGGAGATAGATGATATTGTAACTGCCTTACAGGGTCTAAACTCAGAAGAACATATCGGAAAAAAAATAGACTGGAACACCAATGATTTTGAACTTGTTACTGCAGTCCGTGATCTGGCAAAAAGATTCTGCGACAAAGTTGATGATATGCGAAAACAGAATAATGACTTCGATCAGCTTTTTAATGACGCGGAGGTCTATAGAGAAACTTTAAGCGGCTTTACCGGATCAGTAAGTGAACTGAACTATATTGAAAGGGCAAAAAATTTTCTGACTAATAACGATTCATATTCAAACGCTCTTCAGGCAATAGAGAATGTTGAAAAATTTAT
>JAAYBQ010000185.1 GCA_012730035.1 Spirochaetota bacterium | reverse complement strand
TGATGCTGCACGCGCTATACCGCTACAGTAAAAGCGCGAAGACAAACAAGGAGAGAAGCCAGGCGCGGGTAACGATGACCGCGATCCTGATTTCCTGCAGCATCGGTTTTGTTATCCTCATGCTGATGCCTCTTTTTAACATTTTCAGGATTCCGCTTCTTACACCATATTTTTTTGCCGTCTACCTGTATGGTGTTTTTTTTGCAATGGTTAAGTACAGGTTTATGTCATTCAGCATTAAAGATATATCGCGCGAAATACTCTCTCAAATACATGAAACAGTTTTAATCCTTAATACTGAACAGGTAGTCATAGAATCAAACAGCAACCCGAATGAATTACAGACAATTGATACTTCACAATTCGCCGGTTTAAAGTTCAGAGATATTACACTGCCGGATGAATCGGTCAGTTTAATGTTTAACAGCCTTGTTGCGGGAGAGATCAGCTCGTTCAGGGAGAGGATAATATATATTGGAAACCCTGAGAACATAATAACTGATTCATCAGTGTCAGCGGTTTACGACAGGTTCGGTGATTTCAGCGCGATTCTTGTTGTATCCCGCGAATCCAGGGGCATAAGCCGGTTCAGAAAATACTATAAACTTACTGAGCGGGAGATAGAAATCGTCCTGCTTACAATTTCCGGCCTTTCAAATATTGAAATTTCCAGACAGCTTTCAATCACAAAACGCACAGTAGAGACCCACCAGAACAACATCTACAATAAGATGGGCATAAACAACAAGATTGAACTTCTTAATGTCACCTCCGACTTCGACATAAAAGCTATTTAGAATAAATCTATTTTTTTGCATCTACGTATCTGCCACGATGACAGGAATTCCGGCACAGGTTACAATCTGATACTTTTATTATCACGGAACATAGTTCTATTTCAAAATACAATTTAAGGAGAATAAGAGATTAACATGAAAAAAAATATTTACATATTCCTGGCGATGATCCTGACATTTGCGGGCTGCGCGAGTTTACCAAAACTCCCGGAGTTCTCCTCAGAATGCCGCCCTGACACATGCGCAACATTCAAACTCATGAGGGTCAACAAGGCTGAGCTTGGTGAGAACAGACTTGGAAATGATTCTATGATCCGCCTTAACGGAGAACATGGAATCTATATCCCTAAAAAATGGGAAAATTTTCGCGGAGGTTTCACCTCAGATAGTTCGTATTACTATTTTAACGAAAATGCTCTCTTCTCTGTTCCAGCGGGGACTTATAACATTGAGTTCCTTGTTGCCGTGGGATTTGAATCCGGCCCCAGGAGCGATATTGTGAAAGGTTTTAAAGCAAGGGCCGGTGCGAAGTATGAAATACTGGTCTATTTTATCAATACATCCAGAAAGCTAAGTTATAACAGGATAGCAATCACCCGCGGACTTAAAATATTAAAAATTTCGGAAGTAAAAGAGTTCAGGGACAATGAAGTTTATATCGAAAACAAACTTTTCTGAATTATATCATAAAAAGTCGTTCGTATAGCCGGCAGCAAAAAAATTAATTTGAGGGGTATTATGAAACATAAATCGTTACTTTTATATTCAGCTCTGTGCGTTCTGTTTCTATTGATTATATCATGCGGAACAATGAAGTATAGTGAACTGCGCACAACGCAGGACAGGACATTTTATCTGGATAAATTTGAAACCAGTACTTTAGATTTGTTATCTGGTGTTGACCTGACCGAAGATGACACAAAAAAGCTGCAGAATCATTACGCGAAAAATATTCCAATCGGTAAAATAAAAAATCTTTTTGAAAAAAAACTTAACATAAAACTTAATACAACAGAATTTGAAACGGCTGTTAAACAGGGGCCTATAACAGAAAATAAAAATTCGATTTCCGAAAAGAATTACGGTCAGTGGTTTGTTCGCTGGAAAGCGCCCGATGCGGATAAACATAAAAACCAGGTTATAATATTTTTTTCATGCATGTCAAAAGCGTATTACGGATACAAAGGTGAATGCCCTGTTTATATCTACTACTTCTATCTGGTAGTGGACGGAGATTTTATCATGATCGAATACGACAGGTCTTCAGAACGTGGTTTCAGCGGTGAGTACCCCAATTGCAGGGTCAGCGAGGACAAGTGGGTGGATTATTACGCATCGTGTATTAACGATATTTACAATTCTCTTGAAAGAAAAGTTCTAACCATGAAAAAATAACGCGGGTATTATAAAAAATTGAAAAACAGTTTTGCCGCGGTCTGTGACAGGCCTGAATAGCATACTGCAAATGAGCAGGCTGCTATTCAGGTTTCCTGTTCCTTTTTATCTCCTCGCGCACAAGCAGGCCCCTCTCAATTGCAAGCAGAATCTCCTCTTCATAAACCGAGGCGTATCCGGCGTTAATATATTTCAGCAGCCTGCCCCTGGGTATACGCAGAGTACCGCTGTACCATGTCGCTTCAACCGGAAGACTTTTATTAAATGCTGAACTCATATCAATCTCTACAGGATCTGCCGAACAGTCACCTGCTACGACTTTTACAAAGTACAGTTTGCCGTTTTCAATTTTCCATGTGGCGATGTATCCACGCCTGCTTGCAGTACATGCGTTGCCGAATAGTTTTACAGGCCTTGGATTATCATCACTGAAGAATGATTCAAGGGGATCGGTAAAGAGAGCATACTCCGTTCCTTTGTATATTATGCGCTCAGGGCGCTGGCCTGTGGCGTAAAGCGCAGCGCATAACACAAGTAATGCTGTAAAGATAGCCGGTATTTTTTTCACCTGTCACCCCGTTTGGTGTTTGTGCAAATTCAGTTTATCTGCCGGGTTTTGGACTTATTACATTACCGTTTGTGTCAAACTCAATAATATAACCCCGGCTGTATGTGACCCCTTTGATCTTTA
>JAAYBQ010000184.1 GCA_012730035.1 Spirochaetota bacterium | reverse complement strand
GACGCTTGCCAAAAGGCGCGTGGTTTGGTATATTCAACACACACTATAGAAATTGGCGCCGTACCCAAGCGGTAAGGGAGAGGTCTGCAAAACCTTTATGCAGCAGTTCGATTCTGCTCGGCGCCTCGTTTACAGCCGTTCCGGTAACCCCGGAGCGGCTTTTTTTTGTACTGACATGGTGAAATCTGGTATGCAAAGCTCGTAGTCGCGGTTGCGCTCACCCGGATGGTCAAGAAGGGTTCACTTGTTCGTGTCGCGCGAGGGCTGTATGCGCTGCCTGATCATCAGGCCTCGGAGTATGCCTCGTTTGGCGAGGTTTCGGCCAAATATCCGCCGCTCAGGCCCGTGCGGTTTTCAGCAGCGGCGCTTACCGAAGGTGTTGAAACCCACTTCATCAATGGTGTGCCCGTCGCGCTTGAGGCGCTCTACGGTCCCCGGTAGTATTTCAGGGAAAAAAACGACCAGTGTGAGGTTTCTGTTCCTGTGACAGGAACAGAAAGGACAAAACGTTCTTGATGCAGGAACAGAGGAGGGTTAGTTTTTTACAGTTTCTGTGCTTCAAATTTTCTGTAAAGACTGCACAATTCCTTAAAGTTCATACGAAATTGACTTCTAGTCTTTATTCTTGTATTCCCTGTTTTTAATTGAGTTACTTTTGTTCCAGGATCGTAGATGATTTTCCCACAGGACATTGCGTTCAGGAAAAGTGAAAAGTCTGTTCCTTCTCCAAGCCAGACTTGATTTCGGTATATAAAACCATTTTTGCCTTCTCTGATTTCTCTATCATAGCGAACATAACAGGCATGTGCATGCTTACGGCTCCAATGTTTCAGGAGTACAGGAAATGTCCATACTGCGGCTTCCGAACCGTCAGGAGGAATCAGATAAATACCTCCTGACACATCTGTAATAGTACCTTTGATGGCATCAAATCCTCTGATTTCCATTGTCATCAACGATGTTTTGTTACGGATTCCTGCTTTGTGTGTTCCGGTGAAGTATTTAATTGCATCTGGGGTTTCATGCCCATATCTGAGTACAAACTCCTTTGCTCCGTATTCTCTATAAAAACCAGCATCCGGTTCCGGCGTCATAAGGGTAATTCTGTTTCCGGCAAATGCCTTAAGTTCCCAGCCCATGAAGTCCGGTTCTGCCCTTGCATTAGGAATAATTCCAAAAAGAGCTTCAAGCGTATATCCTCCCCCATTTCTGGCATTATAGCTTATGATAGATCCTTTTCTGTCCATTCGGCAGGATTCAATCCATCCTTTTCTGTTGATTTCTGAAAGTTTTGATAAAAGTTCTTCCCGGGAATTGTGGGCTTCTGAACGAAGGGGAAGCCGGAACAGTGTACCCCCTGCACTTCCGTCCGGAAAACCTTCAGGTGGTATGCTCCGGGCCACAGGTGAATCCTTGATTGCCAGATACGAATAGATTCGCCCCTCATCTGTAATTCCCAGAATCAGTATTCTGCCATCTTTGGAGTTTTTTTCACCTCTATCTTCTGCCGGAATCGGAGACATATACCCGGAAGGTGCAGTTTTACACCCTCTCATGAAACCTGACAACCGGACCTCGGGATATTTCGGATACAGGATTAACTGAGTATCTGGTGCGGGTGCGGTATCCCCGTTTTCATTGATCCACCAGAGTTCGACAGAAGCCTTGAAATTCGGCATCTTTACGTCCGCATATTTTGTTATTTCCCCGAAAGGTATTTCTGTCAGAAAACTGAAATCACTTCCGAGATATATTTGTTGCTTGGAATTATCATTTTCAGAAAGTCGTTTATAGACGGCTCTTTTTGCTCCCAACGAAGCCATAAAGTCAGCAAGTGATGAATAATCGGTAAATGCCATATAATTCTCCGCTTTTGTATATTAAACTATCGGAAGGAAAGGTTTTTCAATTAAACAGTACTGATATCTTGGAGTTCTTGTTTTATTCTTTTTTTTGCTTGCATATGGGGACTAAATATTGCATAATGCAATAAAGATTCCCCATGGTGAGGTGTGTTTAATGGCTGATACATGTGAAGTGATTGTCCCTGAAGTTCAGGAGTTGCTTGAACAGGCCATACGATTGTCCTCGGTTTCAAGCGTAGCCGAGGAACTGAAAGTCGCGCCCAGTACGGTGCACCGCTGGCTAAAGGGCGATACTGCACCAAAAGCTTACATTGAAGAAAGCTTACGGGCAATAGTATTGAAACATCGGACAGCAAACAAGGGCATAAAAAAGACCTTTACTTTTATTGATTTATTTGCCGGTATCGGCGGTATACGCAAGGGATTCGAACAAGCTGGAGGAACCTGCGTATTTACAAGTGAGTGGGATTCTTACGCGCAGAAAACCTATGCGGCAAACTTTTCTTCGAGTGAAATCATACATGGTGATATCACCAAGGTGAATGCTACCGACATTCCTGACCATGACGTTCTCCTTGCAGGATTTCCCTGTCAGCCATTTTCTATTGCAGGCGTATCCAAGAAGAAATCGCTCGGTCGTGCTACCGGTTTTCTGGACGAAACACAAGGAACCTTGTTTTTCGACGTTGCCAGAATTATTAAGGAGAAGAGGCCAAGGATTTTTGTTCTTGAAAATGTAAAAAACCTGAAATCGCATGACAAGGGGCGTACGTTTGATATCATCATAAGAACTCTTAAGGAGGATCTTGGTTATTCCACAGTCGTTCACGATGTGATTGATGGTCAACACTGGGTCCCCCAACATCGAGAACGTATCGTGATTGTGGGATTCAGGGATCCTTCTCTGTATACTCTCGACAATATAAAAATGCCGACAGCCGGAAAAAAGAAGATAAGAGATATACTTCATAGAACTGATGGTTCGGAACCATATCTCGAACATGACAGTGACAGATTTTTCGATTTTGAGAACAATTGCGTTCAAACAAAATTTACTCTGACTGACAAGCTGTGGGCTTATCTTCAGGCATATGCTGCAAAACACAGATCTCTCGGGAACGGGTTCGGATTTGGTCTCGTAAAAGGTGACAATATCGCACGAACTCTATCTGCGAGGTATTATAAAGATGGCTCGGAAATCCTTGTTGATCAGGGAGATGGTAAAAATCCTCGGCGACTTACTCCACGAGAGTGTGCGCGTTTAATGGGTTACCCTGATAGCTATATCATCCCTGTTTCTGATACTCGTGCCTACAAGCAATTCGGAAATTCGGTTGTAGTCCCTCTTTTCAAGGCTGTCGCGTTGTCCCTGAAACCATATCTGTCTGAGTAGTTTCTGATGGATGTGGTTGACCGGAAAACCCGTAGTCGTATGATGAGGGGAATCGGGAGCCGGAATACAAAGCCCGAACTGTTGATCCGTAAACGTTTGTTTGGTATGGGTTTTCGTTACAGGGTTAATGACAGAAAAATTTTCGGTTCTCCCGACATTGTGTTTCCTAAATACCATGCAGTAGTATTCATTCATGGTTGTTTCTGGCATGGGCATGATTGCGAGATATTCAAATTACCAGGAACGCGCACGGAATTTTGGAAAGAAAAAATTGAAGTCAACCGTGAACGAGACGCCAAAGTACTTAATCAGCTACGTGCCGAGGGCTGGCGGATTTGCATTGTCTGGGAATGTGCCGTGAAGGGAAAAGCTCAATTACAGAGAGTAGACATTACGGTAAGCAAAATAGCTGAATGGGTGAGATCGGAGTACGTCTGGATGGAAATAGAAAGGGATTCATGATTACATTCTCTCTCCTGACCGATTCGGTGACACATCTTTGTCCCTTGGTGATACAAAAAAATTAAAAACGCATCAAAAAAAACAGTAGAGAACTTCCTGAAAATGCCGGTATACTTTAAAAAATCGAGTTACGAATAACAATTAAACGCGATTGATTCCTCGGAAATGTACCAAAATATCATTTTTTGGTACATTTGATTGACATCTGTCCCAAAATCGTTGAAAAT
>JAAYBQ010000183.1 GCA_012730035.1 Spirochaetota bacterium | reverse complement strand
GCACGAAAAGGGTGTTGTAAGGGGGATCGAACAGCACGTTGCAATCCTTGAGAGAGTTATCCTGGGGATCAGAACCACGGGATTTAATCTCTGCGGCCTTACATATTCCCCCATAAAGGGGCCTGCAGGGAATATCGAGTTTCTGGCATATATAAAAAAGTGTTCAGATTCAGCCAGCGGCGTTAGTGAGGATCTTTCACATTTTCAGGTAAAGCAGCTTGTAGAGGAGGCTCATGGCGCGTTGAACAGGTAGATCTGCTGTTCGGGTTCAGAGCCCTTTCGGCGGCGGCGGGGTATTATTCACCTCTATAACTCCATTGTTGTTTCAATTAATTAAAAAATGACATTTTTTATTTTTTTGTTGTTGATTATTTTTGCGTAATTTTTTAGAAACTATCAGTTTTTATATAGAATTGCCGGTTCTATATAAGAAATAAAGCATACAATAACAGACTACACCGGGATGCCCGAAAGCGACTGTAATTTGATAATTTACCGTTGCTCATTGCAGGTATGTAATCTCTGCCGGAGCGGACCGGGGTAACAGGTTCTGGTTATATTAATTAATAGGAGCGACCTAATGAAAATATTGGCGTTAAATTGCGGAAGTTCTTCTCTTAAATACCAGCTGTTTGACTGGGAAAAGAAAGAAGTAGTTGCAGTCGGTATCGTTGAAAGGATCGGTATCGAAGGATCATTCATCAAGCACGAAGTACCTTCAAAAGACAAAGAAATCAAGAATGAAACATCAATTCCGGATCACAAAGTTGGTATCAACCTTGTTCTCGAAGCACTCGTAAAAGGCGAAGGTGCGGTTATTGAAAGCATGTCCGAAATTTCAGCAGTCGGCCACAGGGTTGTACACGGTGGTGAAAAGTTCAACCACAGCGTTCTCATAGACGACAAAGTAATCGCGGCGATCAAAGAAGTGTCTCACCTTGCACCGCTTCACAACCCGGCAAACCTTATCGGTATCGAAGCAGCAATAGAAGCTCTTCCCGGATGTCCCCAGTGCGCGATATTCGACACAGCTTTCCATCAGACAATGCCTGCGCATGCTTATGTTTACCCCGTACCTTATGAGTGGTACGAAAAATATTCAGTAAGAAGATATGGTTTCCACGGAACAAGCCACCTTTATGTATCAAAAAGGGCAGCAGACCTTCTTGGTAAATCTCCAAAGGATTGTAACATAATCACAATGCACATCGGAAACGGTGTTTCATGTTCAGCGATATCGGGCGGAATCAGTGTTGACACAACAATGGGGCTTACGCCTCTTGAGGGCGCTATCATGGGAACAAGGTGCGGCGATATTGACCCTGCTATGCCAATGTTCATGCAGGAACAGCTTGGAGTCGGCCCTAAAGAGATGGACACTCTGCTTAACAAAAAATCCGGCCTTCTGGGGATCACAGGCAAGTTTACTGACAGGCGTGATATCCTCTCTGGCGCGGAAACTGGTGACAAGAGATGCCAGCTTGCAGTCGAAATGGAATGCTACAAGCTTAGAAAGATACTCGGTTCTTATGCGGCAGCTCTGGGCAAGGTTGACGCCATCGTCTTTACGGCAGGCGTAGGTGAGAATGCCGGCGAAATCAGGCAGAGAGTTGTTGAAGGGCTTGACTGTCTCGGAATAGACGTTGATAAACATAAAAACCT
>JAAYBQ010000182.1 GCA_012730035.1 Spirochaetota bacterium | reverse complement strand
TGGATGTTATCGCTTTTTTTATTTTCCCGGCATCAAGAGAAAAATCACTTCCTGATTCAACTTCAATCATTTTACCCTGATGATTCGATATATAGAATCCATATTCAGCAAAATATGGCTTTACAACAATTACTTCTTCACCTGGATCAAGTATTGTTTTCATTACAACATTCATACCACCAGCAGCGCCGCATGTCATAATTACTGATTCCTTATCCAGTTTGACCGCATGTTGTGTCGAGATCTTCTCTGCTATTGAATCTCTTACTGAAGGAAAACCGGCATTAGGCATATAACCGTGAACGCCGGCAGTTCGATCTGCAGCCAGTTTCTGAAGTACTTTAAAAAAATCCGCAGGAGGTTCAACATCGGGATTACCCAGGCTGAAATCAAAAACATTCTCAGCACCAAACTGTGCTTTAAGCCTGGCTCCCTCTTCAAACATTTTCCTTATCCAGGAAGACTTCTCAATAGAATCTTTTATTAATCCTGATATTGACATCGGCTCTACCCCCTTTTTACCTGTCGCTTTCTATTTTTTGAATCAGTTTTTTTACCACCTCATTATCCGGAGATAATTCAAGGGCACGTTTTGAATATAGTACAGCATCATTTTTTCTGCCAAGAAGAAGGCAGCTGTAAGCCATATTGTAGTTGGCCTCCGCTGAATCTGGATAAATTGCCAGTGCAACTGAAAAAGCGGTATTTGCATCACCGGCTTTATTCAACTGGATAAGGACTATACCTAAATCGTTATATGAAACATATAGTTCAGGATCAAGGCTGTTTGCTTTTTCTAATAGTTCCTTAGCTCTCCAGAAATCCTTTCTGGCCATTGCCACTCTTCCCAGAACCCAGTATAACATCGGATCATCTTTTAGTTTTAATCCATCCTCTGCAATTGAGGCTGCATCTCCGAATCTCTGTTTTTCTAAAAGAAGCATGGCGCAGTCAATATAGGGTTCAATGGCTGACTTTTTTATAGACATACATTTTCTGAAGTGGGCAACAGCCGATTGATCATTCCCCAGCTTCCAGTGATTATGTGCCGCAAGATAGCGCAATTTATAATTCGGTGAATTTTCTTTATAATCATCTGCTACTACAAGTTCATCTGCAACCATTGCCAGTGATTCCTGGTATTTTTTCCCCTGGTACAGAGCAAGAGCCTGATCATAGGATGCAAAGGCTGCCACAGTATTTAAACATATTATTAAAGAGTATAATATTTTTTTCATTTTTCACCTGCCCATTATAATTGTTAATCTTTGAAATATTGAAACATATTTTCAATTACATTTTTTTATGACTATGCGATGAGATAAAAAAAGCGGCCTTTAAGCCGCTTTTTTTTTCAGAAAAAACTACTGATTACTTTTTAGACTCCTTTATTGCAGCATGAGCTGCTGCCAGGCGGGCAATCGGTACTCGGAAAGGTGAACAACTTACGTAATCAAGTCCTGTTTCATGACAGAATTCAACTGATGCAGGATCCCCCCCATGCTCTCCGCATATACCTATTTTCAGATTTTTACGAACACTCCTGCCCTTTTCAACACCCATCTTTACAAGTACTCCAACACCACTTTTGTCGATAGTCCTGAAAGGATCTGCCGGAAGAATTTTTTTATCAACGTATTCCGGCAGAAAAGAGCCGGCATCATCTCTGCTATAGCCGAAAGTCATCTGTGTAAGGTCATTTGTTCCAAAAGAGAAAAATTCTGCTTCAGCAGCTATTTCATCTGCAGTAACGCAAGCCCTGGGAATTTCAATCATTGTACCAACCTGATAATCTACTTTGACTTTCATCCTGGCCATTACTTTTTCAGCTGTATCAACAATTATCTTTTTCTGTGCAATAAACTCTTTTACAGTTCCAACAAGGGGTACCATAACTTCGGGTTTAACATTTACGTTTTTCTTTTTAAGTTCACATGCAGCTTCAAAAATAGCCTGTGCCTGCATCTCTGTGATTTCGGGATAGGTGATGCCAAGACGGCAGCCCCTGTGGCCAAGCATGGGATTGAATTCATGAAGAGATTCCACACGATTTTTAACAGTATCAACTGAAATACCCAGTTCACGTGCCATTTCCTGTTGTGCAGCATCATCGTGAGGAACAAATTCATGAAGAGGCGGATCGAGAAGCCTTATGGTAACGCCATATCCCTCCATGGCCTTAAAAATTCCCAGAAAATCCTTTTTCTGCATAGGCAGCAATTTCTTAAGAGCTTTCTTTCTGCCATCCAGATCTTCTGCAAGAATCATTTCACGTACAGCCTTGATCCTGTCCCCTTCAAAGAACATATGCTCCGTTCTGGTAAGACCAATCCCCTGTGCACCAAAGCCCCTTGCCACCTGGGCATCTTTAGGAGTATCTGCATTAGTTCTGACTGATAACTTTTTGAATTCATCCGCCCATTTCATTATTGTCTCAAAATTACCCGATAGCTTGGCATCAATGGTATCCACCTTGCCAAGCATTACATCGCCGGTTGACCCGTCAATAGAGATATAGTCTCCCTCTTTAACAACTTCACCGTTTACTTTCATGGTTCGACCTGTGTAATCAATTACCAGAGCGCCACAACCTGAAACACAGCATTTACCCATTCCCCTTGCAACAACCGCAGCATGAGAGGTCATTCCACCGCGTGCTGTAAGTATCCCCTGGGCTGCATTCATACCCTTAAGATCTTCAGGTGAAGTTTCAATCCTGACCAGAATTACTTTTTCACCACGGTTGTTCCATTCATCTGCATCATCAGCATTAAAAACAACTTTTCCTGTCGCAGCACCGGGTGAAGCCGGAAGACCCTTAGCAATAACATGCCTTTTTGCCTTCGGATCGAAAGCAGGGTGAAGAAGCTGGTCAAGTGAAGCCGGTTCGACACGAAGAAGGGCTGTTTTTTTATCAATTAGTTTCTCTTCAACCATATCCACGGCAATCTTTACGGCAGCTGCTGCTGTTCTTTTGCCAGTCCTGGTCTGCAGCATCCAGAGCTTTTCATCCTGTATAGTAAACTCTATATCCTGCATGTCTTTATAATGTTTTTCCAGTTTCATGTATACATCAACAAGCTGCCTGTACGCAGAGGGCATATATTCTTCAAGGGAAAGAAACTTCTCTTTTCTCTCTTTTTCAGATACACCGTTCTCTTTGGCCCATTTTTTTGAACCCTGAATTGTTATCTGCTGCGGAGTACGTATACCGGCAACAACATCCTCACCCTGAGCATTAATCAGGTATTCACCAAAAAATAATTTTTCGCCAGTGGAGGGATCACGCGTAAATGCTACACCTGTTCCGCTCTTGTCCCCCATATTGCCATAAACCATGGCAACGACACTTACGGCAGTTCCCCATGAATCATCAAAACCATTCATCTTTCTGTACAGGATCGCCCTTTCATTATCCCATGAACCAAATACAGCGCCAATTGCACCCCAGAGCTGTTCCTGTGGATCATCGGGGAACGGTTTTTTAAGTTTTTCTTTTATAAGAGCTTTAAACCTTTTAACAAGTTCTTTAAGATCATTAACTGTCAGGTCAAGATCGGATTCATAACCCCTGGAATGCTTCAGTTTTTCCATTACCTCTTCAAAAGGATCTATAACATCTTTGCCTTCAGGCTTAAGTCCCATTACAACATCACCATACATCTGGATAAATCTTCTGTATGAATCCCAACCGAACCTTTCATTACCCGATCTTTTTATTATTCCTTTTACAGTGGCATCATTAAGACCAAGATTAAGAACTGTATCCATCATTCCAGGCATGGAAACCCTTGCCCCTGACCTTACGGAAACAAGTAGAGGATTTTCAGGATCTCCGAACCTGCGCCCCATTATTTTTTCTGTCTTTTTCATCGCAGCATCGACTTCTTTGTCCAGACCTGCCGGGAATTTTTTGTTGTTCTTGTAATACTCCGTACATACCTCAGTCGTAATGGTGAAACCCGCAGGAACGGGCGCACCGATATTTGACATCTCAGCAAGGCCTGCACCTTTACCACCCAGGAGGTTTTTCATGTCTGAAGAACCTTCTCCGGAACCACCACCAAAACTATAAACTCTTTTTGCCATTTAATTTCTCCTTTAAGAGGCTTTAACAATTTTACAGCTGAATTAATACGAATGCAACACCGCCTTTACAGAAAATACTTCAGGCAGGCTTAAAAACAGTAAAAAAATGTTACCGGATTGCCTTTTGACCGTAAAAGGCTGAACCGAAGAATCACGTAAAAAAATCCATAGTATGAATCCTTATAAACAAACTATTCATACCGGTTCGTATAAAATATTAATTGCTATTTTCTGGATAACAATTATTAAAAGATGAATATTTTTTTACAGTATATTTAAATGTAAAGAATTTTTTATACAATATATAAGATATCTCTTTTAAAAAAAATGTCAACTTAACTGAAATTTGAATAAAGCTTTTATATAAAAAAAATACTATAAGCAATTAGACTTAATATTTAAAAAAGATTTTCTAATATTATAAATATTTTTTGTCCCCACACCGCGTCAGTCGCGCAGTATTAGAGCCTTTTTTGTACTAAGCAGTTAAAGATTGAATACTTAAAAAATAATTTTATAAACAAAATAATTGTTCTTTTTACAGTTTTAATCACCATATTGTAACAAAAAACCGATATATTAAAAAAAGACATGTACATACGATGATAAGCGAACATAATCCATTATCAGAGAAAATGACAAACGAAGAGCTCGAAAAGATGGTCTTTGACCTGCATAATCTTATCGAAATCGCTCTAAGTTTATCGTCAAACCTACAGTTCGACAGCCTGGTTGAATCTCTGCTCTATATATGCATAGGACAGATGATTGTTGATAAAGTCGCTATTTTTCTGCACTCAAATTTTGAAAATGATGACCTGACAGTCTACATGTCAAGAGGATACACCCTTTCTGAAAATACTAAAATCAGTGAAAAATCTCTTCTAACCGAGTATCTCCGGGCAAATCATGGCATTTTAAATGCTGAAAAAGCAAGAGTTTTAATGTCCGATGATAATCACTGTGCTGATCTTTACAAAATATTAGTCCCTGAAATAATTATCCCCCTTAAATCTAAAAATTCGCTGAATGGTCTTATATTTCTCAGCAAAAAAATTATGGGTACTCCTTACACCGAGCAGGAATTTCTTTTCCTCGATAAACTGGCGAAATTTACATCCATAGCTGTTGAAAATTCGCGTTTGTACAGAATGGCAACTCTTGACCGTATGACCGGCCTTTACATACACCATTATTTTAAGGAACGCCTCTCTGAAGAGATTAAAAGAGCGGAACGCTCCGACCTGCCTCTTACATTAATAATGGCCGATATTGATCATTTTAAAAATGTTAACGATACTTACGGGCATCAGCAGGGTGATATAATAATCAAAGAAATTGCAGCACTTATTCACCAGAACATAAGAAGTTTCGATATAGCTTCAAGATATGGCGGAGAGGAGTTTGCCATAATTCTGACCGATTCAGATATAAACACAGCGTATCATATAGCAGAACGACTGCGTAAAAAAATTGAAGAGCATAATTTCCCTGCAGAAAAAACACCTATCCGGATTACAATAAGTATGGGTATTGCCCAGTATAATCCCTCAATTGATAAAAATGAAGAGATGCTTCTTAAACGTTCAGATACAGCCCTGTATGCAGCAAAAGCTCAGGGTCGTAACAGAGTAATAACTAACATCGACAAATAACTGGCAAAAGGTAAAACACGTGCATCAGACAAAACAGATCAAGGCAAACTCAAAAATTAAGTCTTTATTAGACGACATAAGATCAGGTTGTTCTTCAAGAGAGACTTATCTTGACCTTGGGATTGAACTTGTTAGACTGAATATGATTGACCAGGCTTTACAGAGTTTCAAACGAGCGAACAACATCAGGGAAGACCATTTATCACTCTATAATTCAGCAAGCCTGTACTACAAAAAAAATGATTTTAAAACAGCATTAATCCACCTTGAAAAAGCACGAAAACTTGCACCCTGTTTTACAATGATCTCCATTCTTGCAGGAATATGCTACAGCCGTCTTAATAACATCAGGGCTGCAGAGGTTAATTTTGTTAATGTATTAATGGCCGACCCGGCCAACCGCACGGCGCTTACAGCACTATCAATACTATATCATAATCAGGGGCGTATAAACGAATCACTTAATCTAGTAAACCGAGTCACAACACTTTACAAACCGGGAACAAAACTCGTTAAGCTTAAAACCGGTCTTATTAAAAGAAGCATAAACGGAATTTACGAAACAAAAGATAAGAACTATAGCAAGCTTGATGAATATGATAAATATATACAATCTGTACCTGTGGAAATTTTTACTGACAGGTATGGTACTATAACCGAAAAAATTGAAAAGCTTGAAACTGCAACTGACAAAAATTCCCGCAACCTGATATCACTGAGCCTGTGTCACCTTTTTTCAGGAAATACAGATTCAGCACTTGAATACCTTATGGCAGCCAGGGGATCAAGAGCCAGTTGACGGTCATTTTTTTCTGAATAACGACTTTATACGCTTAACAAGCGATTTTTTCTCCGTCTTTCCTTCAGCAACAATTTCGCGGCTTACTTTAAAATCCTCACCATATTTTTCTTTGTATAATTTCATCCTGTCGTCCAGACCAGATCTTTTCCCTGTCCCTCTTTTTTTCTCAACAGGCTTTCTGCTTTCTGAACCTTTATCTTTAAATCTTGTATCGTTTTTAGATTTCTGATCTTTTCCTGCATAAATTGCTTCAGGCTTTTTGGCTGCGGGCCTGGCTGCACGTTCTATTTTAGGCGTTGTCTCTGCTTTTTCCTGCTGACCTGTTGAAGCTGCAGCTTTCCTGCCACGTCCGGCTGCGGGTTTCTCTGCCCTGCTCCTTTCGGACTTCGGTTTTCTCTCGCCCCTTGCAGGTCTTTCACCTCTCTGCGGCATCTCTTTGCCCCCCCTGTTCGTTCGCATAAATTCGCGAATAAATTCTTCAGGACAGGCATCTTCCACATAAAGATCTTCTCCCGCCCATTGTACGGGAATCTTCATTTTTATGTATGATTCAATAGCTTCAAGCCCATAGACAAATTTTTCACATGCCAGAGTCACCGCCATGCCGGACTTACCCGCCCTGGCAGTGCGTCCAATCCTGTGCACATAGCTTTCATAGTCTTCGGGAATGTCATAATTAATAACCAGGTCAAGATCGTTTATGTGAAGTCCTCTCGCAGCAACATCAGTTGCAACAAGGCACTTAAGTTTTCCTGACTTGATATTATCTATAATTCTGGTTCTTCTTTTCTGCGGAAGGTCTCCAATAATAAAATCACATTCATAGCCGTTTCCAGAGAGCCTGCCTGCGACCCTCATGGCATCATGCTTGGTATTTGTAAAAATCAGTACATTCTTTGGATCTCTTTTTTTCAACAAACCAAGTAGAAGACTGACTTTTTCATGTGTTCCGACGTGGTAAAGTGCCTGTTCAATTTTATCAACGGTTATCTGTTCCTCTGACATGTTAATCTCTGCAGGTTCGTTCATATGTTCCCATGCAAGATTTTTTACACGGGTGCTGAGCGTAGCACTGAAAAGAAGAGAGACTCTGTTCGATGGAGAAGGCATTCGCCTGACCATCCTCTTTATATCAGGATAAAAACCCATATCGAACATTCTGTCTGCTTCATCAATTATAAGTATGCCTATTTCACTGAACTTGATTTTTCCGCTGCCAGCAAAATCTATGAGCCTGCCGGGTGTGCCAATAAGTATGTCAACCCCATCGTGCAGCATACTTTCCTGCTGATTGTATCCCACTCCTCCGTAAAAACTTCCGATCCTGAAATCAAGAAATGATCCCAGGAGTTTTGTCTCCTTTTCAATCTGAAGCACAAGTTCACGTGTCGGCGCAAGAATAAGAATTTTTTTATCCTTGAGATCATCTCTTGTCAGTTTTAAATGGTACATTGTTATTACAAAAGCTGCCGTTTTTCCGGTACCTGTCTGTGACTGCACAAGAACATCTTTTCCCCCCAGGCTGTATTTAAGTGTTTCAGCCTGCACGTCTGTACATTTTGTAAAACCAGCCTTTTCGATTCCCTTAAGGATCCTGCTGTCCAGTTCAAATTCTATAAATTTCATATATGACTCCTGATATTCTTTGCATTATTCTCACAAAAAAAATATCCGACTATTTGCTGTTTACACCTTTAACAGCAAAAATAATACGGTTTCACGAAACAGTTTTTGAAAAGTCAAGACTTGACCTTTTCAAAAATTGCTAAAAATATATCTATAGTGCATGTTATTATAATCTGATTACTTCTTTAATACCAGCATTAATCGCCCTGTGTAATTATTTGTAAAGCAAAACAGTAAAATTAACCATTTTGTACCATTTTTTACATACAGTGATCTTTAGCGACGTTTATACGCAGGATTGTAAATTAACAAAACTTATATTTATACCCTTTGTTGATTAACCAAAAAAAAGTAATTTTTAAGGCTATGTACTTGACTTTACGTATGGTGTGGGTTTATTTTGTAATTGGTTGAACCAATCAACCAATAGGTAAACAATGTTTAGTAAAATTGATAAAATAAATCTTACCGATAAAATCACCCGCCAGATGATTTCGAAGGTAATAAGCGGTTTTTTAAAGCCCGGGGACAAGCTCCCTCCCGAAAGGGAAATGGCTGAACAGATGGCAGTAAACCGCCACACACTGCGTGAAGCCCTGAGAAAACTTGAGATGCTCGAACTTGTTTCCGCAAGGCAGGGCGACGGCATTTATGTTCTCGATTACCGGGACTCCGGAAGCATTGATCTTTTAAAACACATCCTTGTATCTACGAAAGAGAGAACATCAGAGATCATTCACGACCTACTCAGAATAAGAACTATTGTAATACCCGAAATGGCTGCAACATCAGCTGAAAAGGTTACTTCAGAGGAGATCAACAATATAAAAAATCTACTTGAAGATCCCTCAAAAAGTATCATTGACAGGGACTTTGCAATTCATAATTTTATTGCACGCACAAGCGGAAATATTTTTTTCATCATCCTGCTCAATTTTTTCAATGAAATATTCAGGCCCCATGCCGCTGTCTACTTCTCCTATGACGAAAACATAAATTCCAGTGCCAGATTTCATAAAAACATTATTGATGCACTTAAAAGAAAAGATTCCAGAAAAGCCAGGAGCATAATGTCAGAGGCATTGCTCTATGCAGAGCAGCAGATGATAAACAACATGGAGAACGGTCATGAACAGAGCTGATTTTACCACACAAAAAGAATATGACATCATTGTAATAGGGGGGGGAATAACAGGAGCAGCTGTAGCCTATGATGCATCTTTAAGAGGTCTTTCTGTAGCCCTTCTTGAAAGAAGTGATTTCGGCTCAAAAACATCCTCCGCTACTTCAAAACTGATCCATGGCGGTCTGCGATACCTGGCAAACTTTGAACTGGGCCTGGTACGTGAATCGCTTAGAGAGCGCCGGATACTTGAAAACATTGCCCCGAATTTTGTTTACCCCATACCCAATATGATTCTTACGGACACCTCATCACTTAAAAGTAAAAAATTTTTTCTTAAAGCCGGAATGATCCTGTATGATATACTTTCCTTTGATAAATTTTTTACATGGGATAAAAGTAAACGGCTGCCCTGTCACAGAATGCTATCTCTGAAAGAAACACTCAAAGCCGAGGCATCCACTTCTCGTGAAGGTTTGACCGGATCAATTGTTTATTATGATTGCTCAAGTATATTTCCCGAAAGACTGACACTCGCATTTGTCAAATCAGCAGTATCAAACGGCACTGATGCTGCAAATTATACTGAAGTTAATGCATTAATCAAAGAAGGCAATACAATCACCGGCATACGCGCCCGCGATATCATCAGAAAGAAGAATGTGACCATAAACGGCCGCGTTATAATAAACTGCGCGGGTCCATGGGCCGACCATATTCTGACATTACTTCCCGGCCATCCTCATGGTGAAGTAATGCGCAGATCCGAGGGTATACACATAATAACAAAAAAACTTGTCAACCGTCATCTTGTCTCTGCCATGACACCATCGGGAAGACATGTCTTTATAATACCCTGGCGCAACCATACTCTAATTGGAACAACTGACAAGGAATATATAGGCAGCCCCGATGACTGGAAAATCACAAAGCAAAGTATCGACGAACTCATAAACGAAGTTAATCAGTCTTTCGGACCTGCGCTGAATATCACGTACAAAGATGTACTCTTCTGCTACGGTGGATTGAGACCCCTTGTTGAAGATCAGACCGAGAATGTATACGAGTCCTCACGTAAATATGAAATATTTGATCACAGTGCGGAAAATCTCAACGGCCTCATTACTGTTGAAGGTGGAAAGTACACGACCAGCCGCAATCTTGCAGAGAATGTCATGAAGCTTGTGTGCAGAATACTCGGCATCAATGATAGCAAATGCTCAACCACTGAGCGCTATCTTTACGGCTGTGATATTGAAGATATGGAGGAATTTATTCAGCATATAATATTTAAATATGGAAATTTCAACAGCGAGAGCATAGACTATCTTGGCCGCATTTATGGAACAGAAATTGATGAGGTAATGAAACTCGCTGTGAAACACAAAAAAGTCACTTCACATGTTACCGCTGAAATGCTCGCCCGGACTGAATACGCTGTCAGGAACGAGATGGCCCTGACACTTAACGATATACTCTTCCGCAGAACCGGCATAGGCACCCTTGGTCATCCGGGTAAAAAAACGCTTACTGAAATAGCGGCATTTGCGGCAAAACTGCTTCGCTGGGATGCAAAACAGCTCAAGCAGGAGATCGCAGAAGCAGAAAAAAT
The DNA here is from genome assembly GCA_012730035.1 of Spirochaetota bacterium. Taxonomy (GTDB): domain Bacteria; phylum Spirochaetota; class UBA4802; order UBA4802; family UBA5550; genus JAAYBQ01. The sequence goes on along the minus strand of JAAYBQ010000182.1, from coordinate 12,715 downwards.
ATTTAAAATTCCATCTTAGGAGACAGATATGTCATCACCAAAAAAGTTTGAGCCGGCATGGAGAGAAAATCCCCCCGCAGATAAAAGCTACAGGTCAATATTCAAATGGGGTGCCCCTGATGGCTTCAAGCACCCTAACCACAAATTGTTTGAAGAGATAAAATCGGTATTAGGGATGACCGATTCCGAATTCAGGAATCCGGTAACCGAAGGGGATGAACCGGTACAGCTTAAATCTGCACCGCAACTGACAAAAAAAAATCTTGCTGCTCTTGCGCGTATTTCAGGAAGCGATAATATCAGCATTGATCCCTTCCAGAGGGTTAAATACTCCCATGGCAAAACTATGGAAGAAGCGATCAATCTGCGTAAAGGCAGAACCGGCCGTGTAACTGATGCCGTTGTGCATCCCCGTAATAAAAAAGAAATTCATGATATAATAAGTTACTGCAACCGCAATAAAATTCCGGTATATATATACGGCGGCGGATCGTCTGTCAACATGGGACTACGCCCCTCGAAGGGAGGAATAACCCTTGTAATGAACACGCACATGAACCGGATAATCGAATTAAATGAAACTGATCAGACCGTAACAGTACAGGCCGGTATAATGGGGCCCGCACTTGAAGCATCTTTAAACAAAGCAAAAAATGAATTTAAGACAGAACACAACTATACCTGCGGCCATTTTCCACAGTCTTTCGAATATTCGTCTGCCGGAGGCTGGGTGGTAACACTCGGTTCAGGCCAGAGCTCTTCTTATTATGGTGATGCCTGTGACCTGGTAATAAGCCAGGAATACATTACACCAGCAGGATCTTTCAAAACACATGCTTATCCCGGCACTGCAACAGGTCCCAGGGTAAATGATATCATGAAAGGCAACGAAGGAACCTTTGGTGTTCTCGTCGAAGTTACTTTTAAAATCTTCCGCTTTATGCCCGAAAACAGGCAAAGATTCGGATTTATTTTCCCCACGTTCAGTGATGCCATAAATGCCGGCCGTGAAATTTCACAGGGTGAATTCGGCATGCCTGCAGTTTTCCGTATCTCCGATGAAGAGGAAACCCATATAGGTCTCAAACTTTACGGGATAGACGGAACATTTCTTGACCGGCTTATCCAACTCAGAGGTTACAAACCCATGCAGAGATGCCTCTTTCTCGGTTCGTCTGAAGGCGAGATCCGCTTTGCAAAGAATGTAAAAAAACAGGTTAAAAAAATCTGCCGCAAACATGGAGGCATGTATATTTCAGGGCTTCCGGTTAAGATGTGGGAACCGGGTCGTTACAGGGATCCATACCTTCGAGAGGACCTTCAGGATTACGGAATTCTCATAGATACCCTTGAAACTGGAGTTCCCTGGAGCAATCTTCATAATGTTCACCGTGAAGTTCGTGAATATATAAAATCCAGGCCTCAGACAATATGCATGACGCACAGTTCGCATTTTTATTCGCAGGGAACAAATCTTTATTTCATCTTTATAATGAAGGATCGCAGAGTTGAGGACTACATAAAATTCCAGGAGGGTGTAATCCAGGCCATCTATGCCAGCGGAGGCTCACTCAGCCATCACCATGGTGTTGGAAAGATGATAGCGCCATGGATGGAAAAGCATCTGGGCAAAGAACAGATGGCGGTTCTGAGAACTCTCAAAAAACACTTTGATCCGGCAAATATAATGAATCCAGGCGGACAACTTGGGCTGGATATAGTCACGGGCAACTGGAGAAAGATTAAATAATTCTTTACTCCTGCATAAATTAAGAACTTATAGTGACAATTTACATGGAGTAATATTTATGTCTGTCGAATCACCGCTTAAGTTTATTTTTTTCTGGGGTTTAATAATCATCCCATTTTTAGCAGGTGCAATTCTTAACGGCAGACTGGTCAACCCCGGTAAAACAGCAAAAACACTGATAAATCTTAACCTCTCCACTCTTGAACCTGTCATCCTTCTCTGGACAATATGGGGCCTTAAACCCGAAAGAGAACTGCTGATTCTTCCCCTGTTTGGAATGCTCACTGTGTTAACGGGATTTTTAATAGCCCGGTTATTCACACCCCTGCTTACGCTTGATAGAATCGGCAGGGCATCATATATCATAAGTTCATCTCTATCAAATCAGGGCATGACAATGGGAGGACTTCTCTGCTTTATGGTAGCAGGTGAGCGAGGCCTGGCCCTTGCATCTATTTATATAATATACTATCTGCCATTTGTATTTGCGGTAATTTTTCCTTACGCAAAAATATCCTCATTGCAGGCGCAGAGTCCGGCAACTGTTGCATCCTTCTTCACGCTCAGAAGATTAAAATCATTTTTTATTAATTTCCAGAATCTTCCACTTGCAGGGATTTTTTTTGCGGTAATACTTCAGGCTGCCGGAATCAGACGGCCGGTAATTTATTTCCCTCTTGAAATTTTTCTTTCCCTTGCAATAGCTCTATACTACCTGACCCTGGGAATCAATTTTAAAATCGGCGACCTGACATCCTGCAAACGTGAACTTGCTGCTATATCAATCACCAGGTTTATTCTTATTCCAGCCATAACCTTATTTATACTTCAATTCACAGATTTTGATAAAACCATTGAACTGGTTATACTTCTGCAGTCCTTTGCTCCAGCTGCAATCTATTCAGTGATAAGCTCTATTCTTTTTGGACTTGATTCAAGAATGACTTCGGGGATTTTTGTGATGAATTCTCTTATTTTTTTATTTTGCGTAATGCCTCTGCTTATGCTTTTCAACGATGCGCTTGTAAAATAGCACCCTGCCTCTTTATTTTTTGTTATATAAGCCGCACTTTCCCGTCATCAGGAATTTTACCCCTTCATCAAGCCCGTCAAGTGTCAGTTCAAACATCGGGAAAATATCCCTGACCATCCTGATTGAATGGACATATTGCCAGTTTCTTTTAGGGAGCGGATTAACCCAGATAACATCTGTAAACTTCTCCTTTATCCTTTGCATCCATACAACACCGGGAGTATCGTTGTGATACCAGTAATCAATCGCTCCATTGACCCAGGTAAGTTCAGATGGAGCCATCTCTGCGTCTCCCACAATTATTACCTTGTAATCGCTATCTTCGCTTTTAATCATCTCCATAGTTGCGATCGACTGGTTCCTTTCCATGTCGGTCCATAGGTCCTGGTAAAAACAGTTGTGAAAATAGAAATGTTTAAATTTGCTTATCTGGCTTGACGCTGCAGAAAAAAGGCGCTCCACCAGCTCAGAGAATGGAGTCATTGAACCGCCAACGTCCATCATAAGCATAACCTTTGAGCTCTTTTTTTCTTTAGTCTGCCAAACCAGCTCTATCTCACCTGCATTTTTACATGTCTCATCAATAGTCTTCTTTAAATCAAGTTTTTCGCCGGTGCCGATTGGAAGCAGTGACCTAAGGTGCGACAGGGCTACCCGCATCTGCCTTGTGTCAAGAGTAATGTCACTTGAATAATTTCTGAACGTCCTCTTCTCGGCTATCTGGACAGCGCTCCTGTGTCTTGATTCACCCTGCCCTATGCGTATCCCAGCAGGATTGTAACCCCAGGCACCCTGTGTGGATCGACCGCCGGTTCCAATTGCCTTGTTTCCGCCGACGTGATTTTTATAATGTCCCTGTTTAAGCTGCTCTTCAAAATTTTTAAGCACCTCATCAAGGTTAAGCTGTTCAATCTGTTTTTTCTCTTCTTCAGAAAGGTGAAGCTCCTTTACTTTTTTCAGCCCGGCAAGTATCTGCTCCAGCATTTCATCAGTAGTCTCGATACCGCCGAAGGTATCAAGAAAGGCCATGTCGTACCTGTCAAAAAATATTTCGTTCTTTACCAGAATTGCCCTGGCAATATTGTAAAACGATGTCAGGCTGCTGTCATTAAGGTTCATTGTCAGGGCGTAATGAAGGGTAATCCATTCATGCAGAGATACCGGAACCCCCCTTGATTTCAGGTTAAAAAAGAAATTAATAAACATCCCTTGTCCTCATACTCGTGTTATACGCGTAATGGGTTTTTCCGGTTTTCTGGACTATGTCTATATCCTCTTTTTTCTTCAGAAGTGTCCCAAGGAACGGGATCTCTTTTTCCACATCCTTTTCACTTATCCCGCCGAGAATCAATGCCTGCAGCCAGTCGATAAGTTCGCTTGTGGAAGGCTTTTTACGTAGCATGTCAAATTCCCTTATCCAGTAAAATTTTTTCAGCGCTTCCCGTAGAAGCTTCTTTTCTATCTTTGGGAAATGCACATGTACTATCTCCTCCATGAGTTCCTGTTCGGGAAATTCAATGTAATGAAAAATACACCTTCTAAGGAATGGATCGGGAAGTTCCTTTTCACTGTTCGATGTTATAATTACTATGGGCCTGTTTTTGGCCTTAATGGTCTCTTTGGTCTCAGGTATGTAAAAACTCATTTCGTCTATTTCATTGAGAAGGTCATTGGGGAACTCAATATCGGCCTTGTCGATTTCGTCAATAAGCAGAACAAGCTGTTCTTCAGATGCAAAAGCCTCACCCAGTTTACCCATCTTTATGTACTGCTTGATGTCGGAAATATCATTATCACCAAACCGTGCATCATTAAGTCTCTGAACCGTGTCATAAAGGTAAAGCCCCTCCTGAGCCTTGGTTGTAGACTTGATGTTCCAGATAATCAGTTTTTTACCCAGGCCCTTTGCTATTGAATGGGCAAGAAGAGTTTTGCCCGTACCCGGTTCACCCTTGACTATAAGCGGCCTCTGGAGCGCAATGGACACATTAACGTTGTCCCTTAAATCTTTTGATATTACGTAATCTTCAGTTCCTTTGAAATAATTCATATTATCCACCTGTATTTTTCACTTCAGTAATACTGATACTGCTTATTAATCTCTTATACCACTTCTAACCGGTACAGATTTCTGGCAAGTAATTAATTAAATAATAAAACAGCTCTTTTGATCGATTTTTTGACTGCTAGGTACATTAGAAAAACATGTCAAAGCTGATTCAGCATTTATTTTTACCGGTAATGCTGTTCAGTTTATCAGTAAAAACAGATGGCACATTAACAGTCTTTTTTTCTTTAAAAGAGAATGTAACAAAACCAGTCTCGGCAAGTGCGGTTACCCTGTCAGCTTTAAGTACCCTGTAAAAAATTCTGTAACCTTTTTCATCAAATTCAGAAAAATCCATTTCCACAGATATAATATCATCGAGAAATATTTCCCCCTTAAAATTAATAACCATATCAGCCATGATGCCGCCCGTTGAATTATCCCCCAGATTCAGGTCACTCACCCCGATACTCTTCATAATCCTATACCTGGCCTCCTGGATAAGATCTGTCATCTCGACACTTCCTACGTGACCCGCAATGTTAATGTTCGAGATATTGATAATTTTTTCATAACTGAACCTGTAGATTTCCAGTTCTTTAAGTTTTATTCGAGGCATAGACATGCTCCTTTATTGTGATAGTTGTTTTATCAACAATCCTCTTTTACACGCATTTTTTCAACGTATTAATTCAGCAATTTTCAAATTATCCCTGTATTGAATGCCGCATAGAAATTTCAAATCTGCTGAATTAATATTGAATAAATAATCAACATCCCTGTTAAATGAAAAAATCAGCACCTTGCTGAAAAACAGATAAAGAGGAGTAGAACAATGAATTCAAAATTTCTAAAAATTCTTTCAGTTTTAACTGTAACTGTTGTTATCCTTGCAGGTTGCGGCAGGGAACAATCCAAAGATGATTCCCTTAAAAAAATCAGGGGAAAAGGTTACTTCATTGTTGGCCTTGATGACACTTTCCCCCCAATGGGTTTTCGCAGTGAAGACAATAATGAAATCGTGGGATTCGATGTTGACCTTGCAAAAGAGGCTGCTAGAAGAATGGGTATAAATGTTCAGTTTAAACCGGTTGTATGGGACGGCGTCATAATGAGCCTGGACAGGGGTGATATTGACGTAATCTGGAACGGGCTTACAATCACAGAAGAGCGCGAAAAAAAAATAAATTTTTCCAGGCCATATTTGAACAACCGGCAGATTATCATGGTACGATTTGAAAGTCCTGTTAATAAATTGTCCGACCTGAAAGGAAAAGTTATAGGACTTCAAAGAGGAAGCAGCAGCGAAAAGGCTCTCGGTTCAAATGACTCATTCGCAAAATCGATAAAAGAGGTAAAAAAATATGAAAACAACAACCTCGCACTCATGGACCTTGCTGCAAAGCGTGTAGATGCCGTTGTCATTGACGAAATTGTCGGCAGATGGAGCATGGCCATGAAACCCGGTAAATATAAAATTATTGATGATGATCTTGGCAAAGAGCTCTATGGTGTTGGAATCCGTAAAACAGACATCACCTTTAAAGAAGAGCTCGACAGGGTGCTTGAAAAAATTAAGAACGACAGCACGGGAGAAGAAATTTCCAAAAAATGGTTCGGGACAAATATACTACTTAAATGATAATGGATAACCTGGCTCAATACATAATCGACTCTGCCTTATTTATCCTCAAGGGGGGTATTCTTACAGTAGAATTGTATTTTGTAACAATACTTTTCTCGATCCCCCTGGGGATATGTTTTGCCCTGATGAAAATCTCCAGGTATAAACTATTGCGGGAAATAACCGGTTTTTATACCTGGGTTTTCAGGGGAACCCCGCTGCTTTTACAACTTTTCTTCACATATTACGGCCTTGCTGTTGTAGGAATAACCCTGCAGCCTTTCAGCGCTGCAGCAATTACATTCGTAGTAAATTATACTGCATACCTCACGGAAATCTACCGGGCCGGAATAGAGTCGATCGACCGGGGACAGCATGAGGCGGCACACGCATTGAATATGAACTACTTTCAGACAATGCGCAGAATAATACTTCCACAGGCTGTAAGGCGTACTATTCCACCCACATGTAACGAGGCCATAAACCTTGTAAAAGATACGGCCCTGGTATCCGTTATCGGCATGAGTGATCTGCTTATATCTGCCAAGGAGATCTTTGCCAGAGATTTTGTCATAATCCCCTTCATAATAGCAGCTGTAATTTATCTCGTTATCACAACTGTGATAGTCTATTTTTTCAGAAAAATCGAAGCCAGGTACTCTATCTACTAATAAATGGATAACAATTATGCAGATGCTGAAAGCTGAAAATATTATAAAATCTTTCGGGTCACACCGCGTCCTGAACAGTGTATCTCTTGAAATAAATAAAGGTGAAGTCATAGCCGTCATTGGCCCTTCCGGTTCAGGGAAAAGCACACTACTTCGCTGCTTTAACGGGCTTGAGGAGATTGACTCCGGCATGATACTTATTGAAAACGAAACATTCTCATGTAAAGAACCTGGTATGAAAGACACTGTAAAACATGGTGCTAAAAGGGCTATGCAAAAAAAAATCGGAATGGTTTTTCAGAATTTTAACCTCTTCCCCCACCGGACTGTTCTTGAAAATATTATTGAAGCGCCGGTAACAGTGAATAAAATGAATAAAAAGGAAGCTGTACAGATGGCTGAGCTTCTACTTGAAAAGGTAGGACTTGCAGACAAAAAAAACTCTTATCCCTCAAAGATTTCCGGAGGACAAAAACAGCGTGTTGCAATTGCACGGGCCCTGGGTATGAATCCGGATATAATGCTCTTTGATGAACCTACTTCCGCACTGGACCCGGAGCTCACAGGAGAAGTTCTTAAAACCATGACCGATCTTGCTCGTGAAAAAATGACCATGTTTGTAGTTACGCACGAGATGCGTTTTGCAGCAGAAATTGCAGACAGAATTATATTTATGGACGACGGTATTATTCTTGCCGATGATAAGCCTGATAAAATTCTTACAAGCCCGGATCATTTCCGCATAAAATCTTTTATCGAAAAAGTAGGACAATAACCGCATATTGCTCTTTTACATATATAAGAGATTTTCTTAATACAAATTAAGATTTTCCCCTGATTGACTTTTTATTTTTCAGGTATATATTACAGATACCATTTAAGTTGTATCATATTCATGATTTTCTCTCACCCCCAAACCTTTTGGGGGTTTTTTGTCTTGAAATCTGACCAGTATATCTACTGATTATTTCATGCTCAAAAAAATACTACTTATTATAACTGTCATCGCTGTTATTTCATGCAGTATAAATCAGAACAGAAGCATTTTATATGAAGGATTTAACGGCAAAAGACTTACAGTATTTATTGCCCGGTTTATACCCCGTGAAAGTGCGCCTGATCAGATAACTGAAATACTGATTAAAAACCTGAATGACAGGGCATTCATGATACTTGCATGTTATGTCTCACTTAATATTGAGCGTTCAAAAATTTCAGCTACAAATGACGGGATATTGAATAAAATAATAGGGGAGACAGTTTCAAGGGGTAAAATCATTAAGTATTCTTTCAATGAAAACGGTCTTTGTGAAGCCTTTGCCGAATATGATATAAGTGATTTTATCAATACTCTGAATAAAATAAATGATAACTGAGAACTAACTAATAAACCTGCCGATCAGACTCTTTTTTAACATTATAGCATTTTCCGGACAGATCTCCATGCAGCAGTAACATCTTATGCACCTGCTATAATTAAATGATGGAGTTAAATTATTTAATGATTTAGATATAGCCCCCGCCGGGCAGATTGTCTTACACTGATAACACAGTGTACATTTGTCTTTTTGCGGGAACGGTTTTTCCACTATAAGGTTTTTCATAAAAGGAGAATTCATGGGCCAGCCGGTCATTTTTGACTTAGGTTCCGGCTCTCTGAATTTATTATTAAAAGACTGGAGACTCTCTCCTTTAATGATTATGCGCTCAAGCCCTGAAACCCCATAATTCCTTTTATCACCCTCGATGCAGGTAAGCACCCTGGCCGGATTGAGCCCTGCCACTGCAACAGCAACTGAATCAACGGCAATCGCATCAGTACCTCCGATAAGAACATTACCCTTAACTGGGGTTCCACCTGCCCCAGGTCCTTCACCTTCAAGTCCAAGTATACCGTCAATAATATGTATTATCCTGTTGTCTGGTTTAGCAGTAAAAGCGCCGTATAGATCAAGAAGAAACGAGACGAATTCCTCTTTTGTATTAGCTCTGAAATGCCACTTCGATTTTTCAAGCCCGCTTATTGTCCCAAACAGATTTTTCACTGCTCCGGTGTAATATGTCAGTCCGTGAGTCTTCAGCTTGGGCAGATTTATTATCATATCGCATGAGCCAAGCTCCTCTGCTACGTGAAAACTTTTAAATTTAAGGCCGGACTCATTATGTATCAGCATGGTCCGTTTTGTATCTGCAACCCGGACCCCCTCGCGTTCAATAATTACGTCAATCCCTGTTTTTTTCAGCACACGTTCAAGCGGATGAAACGCAGGGGATTCAACCAGAACGGGAATGCCATTATTTTTCTTTATAATACTGATAACAGCTTGAATGATTGCAGGATGCGTGATTATGCCACTTTCAGGCAATGCAGATGTAAGCAGGTTGGGTTTTATGGCGATCTTTCTTCCTCTGAAAGACCCCGGGTCAAAGTCCAGATTCAGAAAAATTTTTTCTATTGCTTGTTCAATTTTTTTAAGATCGTATGATTCTGCTTTAATGATTGAGACGACCGTATTTTTCATACACTTCCCCGTCTATCAATGCACCGTGTCATTACCGGCTGAATAATGATTTCTTGCCCATTCAAGTTTCTTTTTTTCATCAGCAGTCAATGAGCTCATACCTTCACGGGCAATCTTCATCAGAAGATTATCTATAATGCTTTTTGCCTCTATTCTCTCTTCAATTTCCCTTCGTTTTTTTTTGAGCCTGTATTTTTTCTTCAAACTCTCCATGAAAGAGATACCGGTTTTCTCTTTAACCGGAGAATTCATATAAAATTTCATAAGGATAAAACCAGCAACAAGGCCGCCAAGATGTCCTATATGACTTATATTGCCGGCTTTTCCTGCTGCAGTGGATATGGTACTGAAAAATTCAAAAATCCCGTACGCAAGCAGCAGGTACTTAATTTTTATAGGAAATAGAAAATAAAGAAAAACTTCCCGCTCGGGCCACAAAATTGCATATGCAATTAGCACCGCGTAAAGAGCACCAGAGGCACCTATTGTTACCCCCGACAAACCGTAGCTCAGGTAAACATAGTAATTCATCAGAGCAATAAACAAACCTGCCCCCAGTCCTGAAAGAATGTAAAATCTGATAAATGTTTTTTCACCAAGAAAAAGTTCGACTTCACCGGCGAACATCCACAGACCAAGCAGATTAAAAATAATATGCATCCATCCGCCATGCAGGAACATATATGTAACCGGCTGCCATAGCATAAATCCATTTATAAATCCTTCATGACTCAGTCCGAAAACAGTTTTCGGGAAGCCCTGATTTGCGATAATGCCCGATATTTGCTGTACAAGAAAAACTGATGCGTTGATAATAAGAATTTTTTTTACACCCGGAGTCAGCGGGCCGCCAAATCTGATACTGACATTTTTCTGGTACATCAGGCTATCCCTTCCGCTGTTGTCATAATTTTATCCTTCTCCGAATATTTTTCCCGCACCTCATTAAACTTATCCGCATTCTTATAGAAAAGATTTATCAGCACGGGGTCAAACTTTCCATCTTCCTGCTTCATGATAGAAATTGCCTCATCATGACTGACTGCTTCTTTATAAGGACGCCTGGAGGTAAGAGCATCATAAACATCAACAACAGTTATCACCCTTGCCGAGAGAGGAATGTCTTCACCCTTAAGCCCTTTCGGATATCCCTTACCGTCCCAGCGTTCGTGGTGGAATAATATGATATCCATAGCCATATTCAGAAAAAAATCTGTGCCCATATCTCCCGATGCATTTTTCAATGCTTCATACCCGATAATTGTATGCCTTTTCATTATTTCAAATTCTTCATCGGTAAGGGACTCTTTTTTGAGAAGAATTTTATCCGGAATTCCGACCTTACCAATATCATGTAAAACTGACGAATCATACAGGTCTCTCAGAAGCCTGTTACTTATCTCCATATGATCATCTTCATATTTATAAAGTCTCATGAGAAGCACAGCGTAATTACGAATTCTTTCGAGATGGTCGCCTGTTTCAGAATCCCTGGCATCAGCAAGGCTGCTCAATGCGAATATTGTTGTACGCTGGGTCTTAAGAACCTCTTCAGTCCTTTCGCTTACCAGTTTTTCCAGATTACGCGAGTGATTCTCTATCTCTTTTGTAAGTTCTGTCCTCTGTACACTCAGGGCAATCTGGCCCGCAATAGATTTAACAAATGTTATATGGTGATTTTTAAAAGCGCTGTTATTAACCGAAATAAAAAAAATAATCCCCCTGGCCTGATCTTTTATCAAAAGAGAAACAGCAAGCAGAGATTTTATCCCATGATCCCAGAGCTCCCTGAAAACATCATGCGCTTCCTTTTCCTTTATATAATTACCAAGATTGTCAATAGTGAGGACATTCTGTTCCCTGTTTAAAAAATTTTTTACATTTAACTGAGACGCCAGGTACCTGTCGCCTGTACGAATAAGGTTATGAAAAAAACCCTGGTTGAAAACAGCATTTTCGACAGTAAGGAAGGTGTTGGTATCATTAAGCAGGGTCAGAAACATTCCGTCAAAAGGAATGATTTTTTTAAGCGACAGATTAAGCATGTTAAATATCTCATCAGTGCTCTTGCCGCTGTTGAGCATTGAAATTATTTCGTTGTTCTTTTCAAGTTCAACAAGATGACGATCTTTGTCCTCCCGTAATCGTTTGCTTTCGACAGCCCGTTTTATTGAATATTCCAGAATATTAAAATCATCGATCGGCTTATACAAAAAGTCGTATGCGCCGGCTTTCAGTGCTGCAATGATGTCATCGTTTGTTCCATGCCCGGTAAGGACAATCTTGGGAATGTGTGAATATTCATGAGACATGTGTTCAAGGAGCTCCCTGCCGCCAAGCCGCGGCATCTGCAGGTCTGTTAGCACAAGATCATACGAAAGCCGACCCAGACACTCGAGCGCACTCTCACCATCTTCTGCCACATTAACACTATAGCCGATACCCCGCAGAAATTTTGCCAGAATTTTGCGTACAAGGTCATCATCATCCACAACCAGGATGTTATAATCATTATTTTCCATTTTTATCTCATAATCCATGATGCCTAAATAAATGTTACCGGATAATTCAAGTCAAGAAATATATAAACGCTGACTTATAAAAGCTGATTCAGAATATAAACTTTTACTTTTCCCTGTAAAAATCATCCGACAATAAATGTAAAAAAGATTTGTTCTTGCTCATCAGAGCCAGTTGTTTTTATTGAACAAAAATTCTGATTAATGTGGACTTTATAATGTACTCACAATACGACATAATAATTATCGGAGCGGGGCATGCAGGAACTGAAGCAGCACTTGCAGCTGCAAGGTGCGGTTTAAAGACACTGATGCTCACAGGCAACCTTGATACAATTGCACAGATGAGCTGTAACCCCGCAATCGGTGGACTCGCGAAAGGAACTCTGGTTCGTGAAATAGACGCCCTTGGCGGAGAAATGGGTATTAACATTGATATGACCGGCATACATTTTAAAATGCTGAATAAAAGCAAGGGACCGGCTGTCTGGTCTCCCCGGGCCCAGGCCGACAAAAAAGCCTATCAGTTCAGAATGAAACACGTGCTGG
>JAAYBQ010000181.1 GCA_012730035.1 Spirochaetota bacterium | reverse complement strand
TTCAACAGCGACAGGGGTAAATGCATAGCATACATTAAAAAGAACGGCTACCCTGCTTATGCAGAGCAGATGGATAAACTTGGCCGCATGTCCATGAAGAGAAAGGAAGATTAAAAAATATTTACATTCATTCAGCATATATTCTCACTTTAAATTTATCTCTCCCGGCTCAGTTCCGGGAGAGATCTAAACAATCGATAATAAATCAGCCCGCCGTTGAAACTGCCGAAACCGATGCCGAAACTGTCACCGCCTCTTCATATACACTGTCGGTAACCACTGCCCAGACATTATACTTCGCGCCCGGCTCGAGACCCTTAATGGTAAAGGGTGAACAGGGATCTGCGCCTGCGTCATGGCGTGTTATGATGCCTTTTTTACCCGGCTCTGCTTCCTGCCGTGTAAAGAATGTCACGTGACATCCCGGTTCAGCAGAAAGAAACATGCATACTATACCGCCGGGTGCCGCATCGGGAACTGCGGTTAAATTCATCGCTAACTCTTCACCATTTCCCGGACAGAGCATAAGCGGTTCGCCTGCCCTGCGGCGGGAGATATTTTCGCCTATAAATGTACTGTAACCTGTTCCTCTTCTGCCTTCTGCCATGATGTCCCACGACTCTCTGATTATACCTTTAAGGTATTTCCAGTCCGCGACAACTGAACTGAATGCCTGGCGTACCTCCATCTGTTTTGGAGAACTCCCCCTGTCGTAACGTCTGTAGGTTTTCATGTAAGAATAACCATCTCTTGTTACGATTACTGCGTCTTCCATGCGCCCATGCCCTTCCTTGATATACGAGGGTAATTTTATTCTGGCCATTTGCGGCCTCCATAATATTAAAATAAGAGCTTTTATGGCTGTAATAACAAGGTTCTTAAAGCCGCTCTTAAGCATACCTGCTCAACTGGTATACGTCACGAACCTGCGTTTTTGAAAAAATTTTTTAAAAAAAATTAATTATTTTAAAAAAAATTTCAGGTTAATATTGCGGTTTAATTCCTCCCGCCGCCTTCGGCGCGAGGAATTAAGACTTTTACTCTGTAAAATATTTAAGGAATTAACATTTAAAAAAATATGCTTTTCCCGGAAGGTGGGACTAAATCATCCTTTTGAAACAGGAAGTATGGTTAAGAAAATATTTTTAATTTTGGGGTGATTATCTTAACGGCTTTGTAACGACTATGTAACGACTTTGATACGTCTTTGTAACGACTATGTAACGACTATGCAAATTGAGTGTTTCACGCATATATACAGGCTTAACACCCGCCGGGCATTATACAAATCAATTATGATACTTTATTGACAAATTACGGCCGCTGTTAATTTCTAATTATAATTTTTTTTAATTCCGCGGCGCCCATGTTACGGACGCAGCGTTTTTGTCTGATTTCCGGAGATATTAATGGCCATAAAAACAGTCATAAAGTCTGATATATACTTCAGTATTACTTCTCTTCTATTTTATGCGCCTGCTGCGGCACAGGGAACGGCCGGGGTGTGACCTGATATGCCCGATCTTATTATCAGGTTTTACGAGGAGCTGAATGACTTTCTCCCGGAAGAGATGAGAAAACGGGATATTGAAGTCCCCTTTAACGACAGGCGTTCGGTCAAGGATGTAATCGAGAGCATGGGTGTACCGCATGTCGAGGTTGACATCATACTGGTTAACGGCGCATCCGTTGACTTCAGCTATGTAGTAAACGACAATGACAGGATAAGCGTCTTCCCCGTATTCGGCCTGCTCGATATTCCCGGCGTGACGCGGCTGACACTCTCCCCTCTTGAAGATACGCGCTTTGTTCTGGACGTGCACCTGCGTAAACTTGCGCGCACCATGAGACTGCTGGGCTTTGATGCGGACTACGAGGATGACAGGGATGATGACACACTCTCAGTGATCGCTGCAACCGAGAACCGCATTCTTCTTACGTGCGACAGGCGGCTTTTGATGAGAAAAATAATTACACGCGGCATCATAATACGCAGCAGGGACCCGCGGCAGCAGATAATTGAAGTAATCCGCCGTCTGCAGCTGCATAACCTGGTTAATCCCATGTCACGCTGCGTTGAATGCAACGGACTTATACGCGATGCCGACATCAACTCCCCGGAATTCAGCCTGGTCAAGAGTGACATACCCGAAGGCGTGCTCTCGTGGTGCACGGAATACAAAATATGCAGCTCGTGCGGAAGGATATACTGGCACGGCAGCCATTACGACAAACTTGTAGTACAGGTCAGAGATATACTTAAAAGCCTGGATACTGACCGTAGAAAACGGAGAGTTAAAAAACAGGTTTAACCCCCCACAGGTTACGCCTTAACAGCTACTCATCTTTATCAAGGGGTTCATCCGCCATCCTGAGGTTAACGTGACAGTATCCTGACGGATTCTTGCCCAGGTAATCGACGTGGTAATCCCCGGCTTTATAGAATACCCTGAACTGTGCAGTGTCCGTAACTATTTTACCGTACTTTCCACTTGCATTTATTTTCTTTATCCTGGACTCGATAATCCTTCTCTGCGCGTCACCGTGCCAGTAGAGTGCCGACCTGTACTGCGTGCCCCGGTCATTACCCTGCCTGTTAAGTGATGACGGGTCGTGCATGCGGAAGAAATGGCGTAACAGGTCATCAAGTGAAACAGACGCGGGATCGAAATAGACAAGCACAACCTCCGCGTGGCCGGTTTTACCCGAGCAGACATCCTCGTACGAAGGGTAAGGAATCTTTCCGCCGGAATATCCGGGAAGGACCTCCCTTACTCCACTGACCCTTTTAAAATACGCCTCGGCACCCCAGAAGCAGCCCGCTCCGAATACTATAAAGTCCCAGCCGCGCTTTTGTGCATAAATTTCCGGGAACAGGTACATCATGTTGCCGTAACCCTTCTCTTCCATCTGTTCTGCCGGGATAAATCTTAGAGACGCCGAATTTATGCAGTAGCGCAGTCCGGTCTCTTTTGGGCCATCGTCAAACAGATGCCCCAGGTGCGAATCGGCAGATTTACTCCTTACCTCTATCCTGGTCATACCAAAGGATGTATCCCTCAGCTCGCGCATACCCCTGCGCTCAAGAGGTATGGTAAAACTGGGCCAGCCCGTACCCGAATCGAACTTCTCGGTCGAACTGAAGAGCGGTTCACCCGAGACTACATCCACATATATGCCCGGGCTTTTATTGTCCCAGTACTCGTTTTGGAATGGCGCCTCTGTGCCGTTCTCCCTTGCGACGCGGTACTGCTCAGGTGAAAGTATTTTTTTAAGATCTGAATCACTGTATGCTGTATCGCATTTATATTTATCATTATTATTTTTCATATTCTCCTCCACGGCTGTGCTTCTGGAACAGGCTGTACAAACAGTTAGCAAAAACAGAACTATTACCGGTTTCATATAAGACTCCTTAAAGAGTCAGGGACAGATATGTACAGGATGTTACAGCAATTCCTTAAATTCCATATAAAGAGGATCTGTAAAGATTTTACCGGAAATACCTGTTAATCAGAGTTATCAACGCCAGAAGAATAACCGCTATTATGAATACGTGTACATGGAACATCGAGGAGAACGAAGGATTGTTTTTAATCAGAGGCGATTTATGCTCTATTTGATCCAGTTTTCTCTGAATCCTGCAATAAAAGAGGAACAGGTAGGCAAGAATAATAACTACCGAAAGGATGATTATGGCAGAATCTGCCTTTGAAGGTGCAATGGACTGCATATTATTATTCCGCGGATGACAGTTTTAACCCGGCCTTATCTGATCCAGCAGATATTCAAGTCCGTTTATCTTTATCTCGTAGAGAGTACCAAGGAGCATACCCAGTTTCCCTTCGGGAAGCCCCCTGTGGTAAAACCATTCAACATAATTGTCCGGCAGGTCACATAGCAGGGTGCCGCTATACCTCCCGAAGGGCATGCGTTTTGTTACAAGGTCTGTGAGTATCTCCCGGTTCATACATTCAAATGATACGGGATATTCACTTAATCCGTCAAGCAGAATGCTCTCTTTAATAAAACATAAGTTAACAACACAGGCCATGTTAATCCAGGGCTTTAATATAAATCCCCTTTTTATTCTTGACCACGGCAGATAAAATTATTTCTTATTATCAAAAGGGGCTGACCTGGATGTCATTCACGTTCCCGTGTGCGCGGCTATAACTACGGCTGATATGTGCGAAGACTATATGCCAGGATATGCCAATGGATAACGGTATTACCAGTTTCCACGCATATAACTCTATAAAAGCCTTGAAATTATGATAAAAGCTTTAGAAAGGAAAAAGAACAGGGAATGACCGGTTTTTCACACATTGACCGTCTTATAGAGATGGCGCTTTTTGAGGATCTTCGCGCTTCAGGGGACGTAACTGCTGACGCGATCTTCCGTAACGAAAACTTCAGTTACAGACTCGTTGCCAAAGAGAGCGGCATACTCTGCGGAATAGATATATTCACCAGAGTAATGTTGACCGTTGATCCGCGGATAGAGTTGAGCTGCAGTTACCGTGACCGCGACAGTGTCAAAAAAGGCGACATTATTGCCGATGTTTCAGGCCCGGTTAAATCAGTACTTAAAGCTGAACGCACTGCCCTTAACCTGCTCTCACACCTTTCGGGTATTGCAACCAGGACCTCTCTATTTGTAGCAGAAACGGGCGGCAGGTGCGTAATTCTTGACACGCGCAAGACACTCCCCGGTTACAGGGAGATTCAGAAATACGCTGTAAGGTGCGGCGGCGGAAGCAACCACAGGATGGGGCTTTACGACATGGTAATGATCAAGGACAACCATTCCGATGCAGCAGGGGGTATTGCCGCCGCTGTGGCAAAGATACGATCGGTTTATGGCAGCACCTTCAGGGTCGAAGTCGAGGTCAGGAACACTGAAGAGGTTATGCAGGCTGTTGAGGCAGGCGCAGACAGAATCATGCTTGACAACATGAGCACCGCAGAGATGAAAAAGTCTGTCAATTTAATAGCTCACAGGGCCGAAACAGAGGCTTCGGGGAACATGACGCTGGAGCGTATAGGCGAGGTATCAATGACCGGAGTTGATTATATTTCGGTCGGGGAACTGACTCACTCCGTCAGGGCCTTTGACTTCAGTTTAAAAGCCTGCTGAAGTAGTGTAGCGGGCAATTCGCGATACAGAAGCTATCTTTGTTTTCCGCTGATAAGTCATAAAGACAGCGGTAAATATAAGGTTGTGCTGATTCAGGTCGCGAAAGCATACACAAAAGTAGATGAAAAACTTTTTTTAGTAAACTTGCATAAGAAAAGAAACAAGGGGGCGGGCAATGAAATTTGACAGGTACAGCCTGACCATGCTTACAGAATATATTACATCAGCGCGCGAAGAGCTTGGCGGACGCCTGGTTATTCCCGCGCACCATTACATTGCGCCCGACATTGTGGACATTGCGGACTTTACGGGAGATTCATACAAGCTTGCAGTTGACGTGAGCAGAACTTCGGCTGAGTTTATAGTATTCTGCGGCGTAAAGTTCATGGCTGATGGTGCTGCAGTCCTGGCAAAAGAGGGGCAGCATGTGCTTATGCCCGAGCCCCGTGCGGGCTGCCCTATGGCAGACATGATAACCGCTTCAGAGGCCGATGCCGCCTTAAAAGCAATAAATGCAGTAAGCCCGCGCGAAACAGCGCCGGTGGTATATATGAACTCGCATGCCGATGCCAAGAGTTTCTGCGGAAGGAACAACGGCTCGGTCTGTACAAGTTCGAACGCGAAGAAAATTGTAAAACACTACCTTGATGCCGGCATGAATGTCTTCTTTTTTCCAGACTATCATCTTGGCAGCAATGTTGCAGATGAGCTGGGTGTCTCACCTGACATGACCGCGCGTGTTTACAACGACTTTACCTTTGAAACTACCGGTGAACTTTCCGCAGTAAAAGTCTTTCTCTGGAACGGTTTCTGCCCGGTACACTACGATTTTGACGTTGAGGATGTCCAGAGAATGAGAAGCCACTACCCCGACGGCAAAGTTGTTATTCACCCCGAATCCAAAAGAGCAGTTGCAGATATTGCGGACATGAGCGGCTCTACACAGTTTATTTATGATACTATCAGTAAATCAGACCCGGGATCTACCTGGATTGTAGGTACCGAGCTTACATTTGTGCAGAGAATCGCGCGCGATTTCAGCGACAGGGTAATCGAACCACTCAAACCTTCCCCATGCCCTGACATGCGCAAAGTAACCCTTAAAAGCACAGCTCTTGCCGTAAGCTCGGTTCTTGATTATGTTAATGGAAACGGCAGCCTGCTGAACGAGGTTCACGTAAATCAGGAACACGTTGAAGGAGCTAAAATTGCCCTTGAGCGCATGATAGAAATTGTGGAAAAAGGTTAATAATGCGACACTACTACGATGCAATTGTAATCGGCACCGGTATATCGGGACTCACCTGTGCCATACACCTGAAAAAGGCCGGCCTTGATGTCATAGTTATGACCAAGAACAGTAAAATAAATGACTGCAACACCTATTATGCGCAGGGGGGAATAGTCGCAGCCCGTGACGGCGACTCGCCGCACATGCTCCGAGAAGACATACTTAACGCAGGCAGCTCGTACAACAGAATGGATGCTGTTGAGTACCTTATACAGCACGGGCCAGGCATGGTCTTCGATTTTCTTGTAAACGACGTGGGCATTCAGTTCAGTACTGACGAGGATGGCAGGATCGACTACACCGAAGAGGCTGCACACAGTATACGGCGCATAGTACACTTTGAAGACCATACCGGCGACAAGATTGAAGATTCACTTATCGAATATGCCAGATCCATAGGCGTGCAGTTTTTTGTGGATTATACCGCGGTTGACCTTATAACGAACAATCACCACTCAAGGAACACGCAGGAGCTTTACAAGGAACGCGAGGTAATGGGGCTTTACGCCATAAACAACATCCGGGGTGAAGTTGAAACTTTCTTCTCGATGAACATAGTCCTTGCCACGGGTGGCATCGGTAACCTGTATTACCACACAACAAATCCCGTATCCGCAACCGGTGACGGCATAAGCATGGCGCACCGTGCAGGCGCGCATATAATCAACGCGGAATTCGTGCAGTTTCATCCCACATCATTGTTCCACAGGGACATAAAGAGGTTCCTTATATCCGAATCTCTCCGCGGTGAGGGTGCAAGGATAAAGGACCATGACGGCACCGAGTTCATGTCACTCTATTCCGAAATGGGCGACCTGGCTCCCAGGGATGTTGTGGCGCGCGCCGTGTTTGACAGGATGGCTAAAACCGGAAAGGAGTACATGCTGCTTGACATTGCCGGATACTATAACGGCTCAGTCCCCCTTGAAAAACGATTCTCAAAGATATATTCCACTTGCATTAAAGGTGGACTCGACATAACAAAAGAACCAATACCGATTGTTCCTGCAGCACATTTCTTCTGCGGTGGAATAAAAGTCGACATACGCGGCAGGACTTCACTGCAGAACCTGTACGCTGTCGGCGAGACATCATGTACCGGCCTGCATGGAGCGAACAGGCTTGCATCAACATCCCTGCTCGAGGGCATGGTATGGGGCAGGGCTTCGGCCGATGACATAATAGCAAAAAAATACAGGATCAACCCTGAACGATTCAATTCGATACCCGACTGGGAAAAGCCCCAGTACACCGAGGAATTTGACCCTCTGCTTATTGACCAGGACATGAAGGCAATCCAGCTTACAATGTGGAACTACGCGGGAATAATCCGCACCGAAAAGGGACTCACACGCGCCGAGGCTGACCTTGACTATTACTCCCACAGGATAATGAAGTTCTACAAAGAGGCAAAGCTTAACAAGGGAATTATCGAACTCCGTAACGCTGTAGTAAGCTCATCACTTATAGTTGCTGCCGCACTGCGCAATACAAGTTCAGTCGGCTGTCACTACATAGAAAAAAAGGGTAACACTCTGCCAGGTGATCATAAAGCATAAACTTTTACCTGACAAGATCCAGTATCTTTTTATAAAGCTCGACAGGATTTACCGGTTTGCTGATGTAGTCATTCATTCCGGCCTTTATGCAGTTTTCCCTTTCACCGGTCAGAGCATGGGCGCTTACAGCGATAACAGGTACAGTAATCCCTTTACTCCTTAGCTCCCTCACAGCCTCATAGCCGTCCATAACGGGCATCTGAATATCCATTAGTATTATATTAAAAGTCTCTTTTTCAACCGCTTCAAGGCAGAACATCCCGTTTTCAGCATAAAAAGTTTCAATACCGGCCTTCTGAGCGAATGCCGCAACCACAAGCTGATTGGTACGGTTATCCTCAACTATAAGCATTTTAAGCCCTCTTATTTTTTTCAATTCATCAATGTCTCTGTTTCTCGTGTTGCCCCCCTCAGAGGTAGGTACTTCTCCTTCAGACTGCGGCTCCTGCTTCGCAATCAGGTCTGAAACTGTTCTCTTTAAAGCTGAAGCAAATACCGGGCGGTCCAGCAGCATGTCTATTCCTGCTCCTGCCGCATCGTCAGCAATAGTGTCCCTGCCGTAAGGGCTTGCCATAAGTATGCTGCGGAAACCGCAAGTGCACGCGGACCTGATTTTTTTAATACATTCGATTCCGCTGGTACCCGGCATCCTGTAATCGGCTATTACCAGATCAAAAGGCATATGATCTTTCTCTGCCGCTGATGCAACAGCAGGCGCGAAATCGGGATTTATGACACATACACATTCAGCTCCGGCCTCCTCCAGCGATTTGCGGATAATCCGGCATGATACCTCACTGTCATCGATTACAATAACCCGCACATCGCTGAAGCTGTATTGAGTGCACGATTCATCTCGCTCCGCAGCCACGGTGAAACATGCATTGAAAATAAAAGTGCTCCCATTACCCGGGCTGCTTTCAACAGCTATACTTCCCTGCATTAAATCGGCGATCTGCCTGCTTATTACAAGACCAAGCCCTGTCCCGCCGAACCTCCTGGTGGTTGAACTGTCCGCCTGAGTAAATGGCCTGAACAGTCTTGAAACCTGTTCGGGCGTCATGCCTATACCTCTGTCTGTTACGCTGAAGAAAAGATCCGCACCGCCGGTTCCCGGGCAATCTTTGTTTCTCCATACACGTATATGAACATCACTCCCTGAGCCGAACTTTATCGCATTCGATGCCAGGTTTACAAGCACCTGGCCAAGCCTTAGGGGGTCTCCATTTATCATGAAAGGAACTTCAGGCGCAATCTCAATAATAAGCTCCATCTCATGTTCATCGGCGCTGAACGAGAGCAGCTCGGCAAGATTAACCAGCACATCCTCAAGCCTGAAATCTATTGTTTCAAGCTCAAGTTTACCGGCTTCAATCTTGGAATAATCAAGCATGTCATTTATAATTCCTATAAGAAGCTGGGCCGATGAATTTATCTTTTCGACATATTTTCTCTGTTCGGGTTCAAGATGTCCCCCCAGAACTATATTCGCAAGGCCCATGATCGCATTCATCGGGGTCCGTATTTCATGGCTCATATTTGCCAGAAAATCGCTCTTGACCCTGTTTGCGGCTATTACCGCCTCTTCGATTTTTTTTCTTTCGCTTATGTCTATTACAATACCCCTTAGCCCTGCAAAGACATTTTCGACAAAAACCGGTGATGAATATATAAGAACGGGAAGAGTTGTGCCGTCTTTTCTTATAAAAGAATATTCATTTCTGGACTGGTTCTCACCCTTCAGCGTAAGCTTTATATTTGCAGTTGCCCTGTTGTAATCCGTCTCCGATAAAAACTGCTTTATATTAACTTTACCCAGATAATCGCTCCCGTACCCTGAAAGTTCAAACCCGAATTTATTAGTGTACGTTATTATCCCCGAAGCATCGCACTCATAAATCATCTGCGGAAGCAGCTCGGCTATATCCCTGAATCTTTTTTCAGAGAGTTTGCGCTCCTCAACTTCGAGCGAAATCCGTTCATTTGCCTCACTAAGTTCGGACACAAATTTTTTAAGCCTGTACTCACTCTCTCTCAGCGCAATCTCGGCCATCCTGAAATCGGTAACATCAATATGCACCCCGACCATGCGCAATATAGCTCCCGAACTGTCCCGTTCGCAAACCCTGCCCGCAGACAGAATGCTTGAATAATATCCCGAACTGTTCTTCATGCGGAATTCAATCCTGTAATCACCGGACTTTTTACCTGTCATAAATTCTTCTGTTACTTTTTTTACACGTACAGAATCATCGGGATGCAATATTGAAAAAAAGAGAGACTGTGCGTCTATGCTGTCAACGGGCTCATATCCCAGCACGCGGAACATATTCTCGCTGTAATAATGGTTATTTCCGTCAAACCTGTTCTCCCAGAGGCTTATACCTGATGCATCAAGGGCCACACTGAGTCTGTCCTCGGTTATCCTTCGCTCGGATATTTCATGTTCAAGGGAGCTAATAATCCTTTTAAGCCTGATAATCAATAATAATAGCGGGATGATAATCATTGCTGCCACAAAGAACATAATCATCGGAATGGAGGGAACATTTTTAGGCAGGGCTGAATTATGAACCTGTGTAATTAAAGACCCGTAACCTGGCCGGCACGAAAAGTTAGTAACCGCAATAAGCAGAAAAATAGCCTCTACTCCGTATTCTGCAGCAATCCTTTTTAAAAGATACATATAATCAACTCTATCCCGGGCATTAGCAATGAAAAAAAATTTCAGTATTATGAACCATTGATTATTCCATAAAAGCTTCCTGAATTTTTCAGCAAACAGTTAAATCAATAATTATTCCTGAAAATACTTTTTAGGGTAATTTGCCGGTTTAATTCCTCCAGCCGCTGAAGGAGGCGGGAGGAATTAAACCTTTTACTATCCAAAAAATTAAAGGAATTAAAGTTGCTCTTAAATACAAAATATAAAAAATTTAAGACTAAACCAATATTATAATGTTGTTTTATTTATTCTTATCTGTAAAGTATTTTACAGATAAGAATAAAATAGAGTTTCCTGAATCATCAGCTATCCAGGGATAAAGGAACTTCTGATGCAATACAGGATGTATCACCATTTTCAAGATATCACTTAATAAAAGCCTCAAAATGTAAGGTTTTGCAAACTCACTTTGCGAAACCGGCTCTGAAAAAGTCCATGGATGGACTTTTTCAGCAGACTTTTAATGAAAAAATCCGGATATAATAATGAATCCCGAAACCATATTCATGTGCCCTCTCTGCCGCAACCGCCTGGTCATTGAAGAAAAAAAAATGACCTGCCCGCTCAATCATCAATACGACATTTCACGCGAAGGTTACGTTAACCTGCTGCTGCCAAACATGAAAAGGAGCAGTTCACCAGGTGATTCGGCCGAAATGATCCGGTCAAGAAACAGGTTCCTTAACGCAGGACATTACTCCGCGCTCCCCGAATATATCTGCGGCATAATAAAAAAACACTTACCGGAAACGGAAAATCCCCGGCTAAGAATACTCGATGCCGGATGCGGCGAGGGCTATGTTCTGTCGGTACTTGAAAAAAATCTCAGGAGCACACCTGCGGAATTTTTCGGTATAGACATATCCAAGGATGCCGTAAAAACAGCTTCCAGAAGAAGCGGCAGGATTTCATTCGCGGTAGCCGGGTTGTTCAGTATGCCCGTTGCTGATTCGACTGTTGACTGCCTGCTGAATATTTTTGCGCCTTCACCTGCTCCGGAATTCGGACGGGTACTGACAGAAAAAGGAATTATAATACACGTACATCCCGGTGAGCAGCACCTTTTGTCCCTGCGTGAAAACCTATTTACCGGAATGAGACCTCTGCGTAAAAAAGACAGACTTGAAGCAACATTTACACTGTGCTCGACTGAGGAACTTAAATACAATTTTAACATAGAAGGAAAAGAGAACATTGCTGATCTGGTAAACATGACACCCTACGCATGGAAAACCGGCAGGGAAAGATTAACCGGTTTTCTTACGCACACCGGAAGACTCGGAACCACTGCACATTTTATACTTTCAGTCTTCAGTAAATAGATAATAATCTGCCCTATGTAAATTCCTTAAACTTTTCGCAGAATAAAATTTGCTGTTTCCCAGTGACAAATGCGGATTGAGGGGTTAAATTATATCATTACACCGGTACCCTGAAAAAGTATTCCCAGGAATAATCATTGATATTTCTCATAGTTTTATTACCGGCAAAAATTTACATTTATTAAGATGATTTTGATCTTCCCCTCCGCCAACGAGAACAACGGTGGTAGGAATAAAGCAATTTATTATGCATGTTGATTAAAAAATTAACACTGAAAAATCTATTGTATTTTAAAGCACACCTCAATCTCATGGTCATATTTAACAAAGGATGAATTAATGGATCTGGAAAATTTTAAAGAACTGGGACTTTCGGATTCCCTGCTCAGGGATCTGCAGAAAAAGGGATTCGAGGAACCCACCGAAATACAACGCAAAATAATTCCTCTAATGCTCACTGAAGAGATGGACCTTGTGGGACAGGCTCATACCGGTACTGGTAAAACCGCAGCCTTCGGACTTCCTATTATCGAAAGACTTGAAAAGAGCAGAAAGGATGTTCAGGCGCTCATACTTACACCAACAAGAGAACTGGCCATACAGGTTGCAGAAGAACTGAATTCCTTCAGGGGTAAAAAGAAAATTCAGATTATACCGGTTTATGGCGGACAGTCAATAATGGATCAGAGTCGCAAGATCCAAAAGGGTGTCGAGATCATTGTGGGTACTCCGGGCAGGATACTTGACCACATGAGGCGCGGAACACTTCAGCTTAAAACGGTTTCGTACGTAGTGCTCGATGAAGCCGATGAAATGCTGAACATGGGATTTATCGACGAAGTCGATGAAATTCTGGAACAGACAAATCCTGAAAGAAGAACACTCCTCTTTTCGGCAACCATGCCTGATCGCATCTTGAAAATCGCAAAAGAACACATGAAGGAATACAAGGTCATAACATGCAAGGGTGTTACGCTTACGACCGACCTTACTGACCAGATATATTTTGAAGTTAATGAAAACGACAAGTTCGAAGCACTCTGCAGAATAATCGACATGGAGAGAAACTTCTACGGTCTTATTTTCTGCAGAACCAAGGTAGCTGTTGATGAACTCTCAAACAGGCTCATAGACCGCGGTTACCTGGCCGAAGGGATACACGGAGACCTCTCGCAAAGCCAGAGAGAAAAGATGCTCGATAAGTTCAGAAAACACAGGACAAGCATACTTGTAGCAACAGATGTGGCAGCGCGGGGTATAGACGTCATGAACCTGACGCATGTTATAAATTATTCACTTCCGCAGGACCCAGAGGCATATGTACACAGGATAGGACGCACAGGCCGTGCGGGCAAAAAGGGTATTGCCATAACTTTTATCAGCCCTTCAGAGTACCGCAAACTTATGTTTATCGCAAAAATAGCAAAGGCCAATATACGGCGTGAAAAGATCCCGGGTGCTCAGGATATTATTAAAATGAGAAAGTCCCGCATGTACAGCGACCTGGAGGAGATTATCACTACCGGGTCACACCTTGAGTATCTTAAAACCGCCGAATCATTCCTGAAAAAGAACAATGCTGAGGAGATCATTGCTGCGCTGATAAAATATTCATTCGAAGATGAACTTGACGAGAACCGCTACAGGGAGATAACCGAAGCCTCGGTTGACAGCAGGGGCACCACCCGCCTCTTCATATCACTCGGCCGCAAGGATGGTCTCGACATACGTAAACTGATCAAACTTATAAACAACCAGACTGGAGTCAGGGCCGGTCAGATTGATGATATAAAAATAATGGAAAGTTTTTCGTTTATAACAGTTCCATTTGAAGAGGCCGAAGTCATACTTTCTATCTTCAATAACTCCGGCGACAGCAGCATAATGGTACAGAAGGCAAACGACAGGAAGGATGACTCGCGGGAATCTGGAAAACAGTCAGCGCGTAGAGATTCATCCCGTGGAGGCAAAAAAAGATCCTCCACCGGGAAGCATACCACAACAAGGATAAAAAGTTCTGATAGACCAAAACCGGACAAAAAGAAGAAAAAGTAATTTTTAGCTTAATAGTTTCCTGAAAAACATGAAACTGCTACTGCGATACAGGGCTGCATCACTCAGAAAAATACGTTTATTCGATCACTTTTTGAGCAATGATCATTTATTAAATACCACACACCGGGCAGCCCTGGAAACGCAGAGGCATCTCAAGGTGACATGAAGAAAGAAGCTCCTTATTCCCGAGTAGATCAATGCTTCTGCCGTCTGCTGCCACAGCCCCTTCCCTGATAATTATAGTCCTTTCACACAGATCAAGTACCATGTCAAGGTCATGCGTTGCTATAATTTTGGTATGCCTGAAGCCTTTAAGGAGTTCAATAAGCCTGCGGCGCGCCATAGGGTCAAGGCTTGAGGCAGGTTCATCCATGACGAGTATATCCGGCGACATAGATAGGACCGTTGCTATTGCCACTCCTCTTTTCTCGCCGCCGGACAGCCTGTGCGTTGGCCTGTTCTTTAAGTGTAGCGCACCCACAGTATCAAGGGTCTCATCGACTTTCTGTCTTACAACATCGAGTGGCAACCCCATGTTGACAGGTCCGAATGCCACATCGTCATAAACGGTCGGCATAAAGAGCTGATCATCTGAATCCTGAAACACCATACCCACGGTTCGCCTTATGTTATGTGCAGTTTCTTTTGATAAGGGATAATCGCCAACCCGTATAACACCCGACGAGGGAATCAGTAAGCCGCTAAGATGCATCAGCAGCGTAGATTTTCCGGCACCATTAGCTCCAATTATTGCAACGGATTCACCATGCGTAACAAGAAATGACAATCCCTTCAGGGCTTTATTACCGTCAGGATAGGTATACCACACATCCTGTGCCTGTACAATATGGTGACTCATAAGATCAACCCCGCAACAATATTCCCTGCCAGCCGTGGAACGTTGACACACCTGAACAGAATAAAAAGCCCTGACCAGGCCAGGATAAACATAAGGTCTGTCAGTTTAAATCCGCTAATGCGCATTATACGTATGTTACCATCAAAACCCCGGCAAACCATTGCATTATGAATCCTCTGCGCCCGGTTTACAGTCCGAAGAAGCAGGTGACCGACTGACGATCCGTAAACACGTAGTCCAGCTCCGCGTCCGTCAAAAGATCGCAGGTTGCGTGCACGAATCATCCTGCCCCCCTCTTCCATAAGTACAAAAAGATACCTGTAGAGAAAAAGCAGTTGTACAACAAACACACGCGGAGCACCAAGTTTGTGAAGAGCGTAGCAGACATTGTGAAAACCTGTACAGGCAATAAGCGCAAGGGCAGTTGTGACTGTTAAAAAAAATCGCAGCATAATTGAAGACAGGGAAATCCAGCCGGCCGATATCTCGTATCCGCCCGGCATAAGAACAACGCTGTTATCAAATAGCGGATTGAAGATTCCAACCATAAGGGCAAAGGGTGAAACAAACAGAACTTTTTTCATAATATATGCCCCGGGTATGTTCCCCGCTGAAATAAGAAAAACAGGGTAGAATACGAACGGCACCATGGGTGAAACTTCATATTTACCGAACGAAACAACCGCCGCAAGAAAAACAGCAGTAGTGATTATCTTTGCACGCGGGTCAACTCGATGAATGACAGTATCCTGGCATGCGAGAATATCCATGCGTCCAAGGCTGAGAAGTGCTGATTCTAAAGAAGCAATAGCTGTCACCCGCTCATAGGGGCCGTCTAAAAAAGAATGAATACTGTTTAAAAAATTTCATTCAGGCCAATAAGGCTGAAATCCATTGGCGTAACCATACATATTGCGTGACAATAGATTCCAGCCTGCACTACAATGGCATTTTAGTCAGCCACAAAATAATATTCAAATTTCAACAAGAACACAATCTTACTATTTAATCTGTTCAACAACTTTTCGTTTCTTTAAAACAAATCCTGCAATAAACACAAGGGCAAGTGTTAAAAGACCTCCGATTATACCTGAAAATGTTGTTCCCGCATTAACAGCAGGCCAGTGATCTTCAGTTGACACATCGGTTTCAGGCCCCGGCCTGAAGTTATAGTCCGGCAGAAAAGCTGTTTTCTCCTGAACGCCGGCCAGTAGACCGTGAACCGGAGTGTCTGAACCTTTGAGTTCTTCAGTACCCGAAGTCCTGAACATGGCCCATTCAAGACCGTCAGGATGAGCAGAGGCGAACCAGCTGATCATCCCCCCTGTTACAATTGAAAGGATCACCATTAATACCAGAACTCCTGCGTACGATCCCGATCGTTTACCCTCAGCTGAAAAATCTGCATCAAGAAGCCCGGGTTGACTGTTATGTATAAAAAGTGCAACCGCCGCAGTAGCCAGTCCTTCTACTAATCCTATAGCCAGATGTATGGGCTGCATCAGCAGAACAAATTTGCTGAATGGAAGTTCCGATAACCCTGAAAAAACAGTCTGGAGCACCACACTGAACGCCCCGAGCTGCAGCCCGGCAACCGCAGCAACGGCCGATGCAAAAAAAAGTTTATTTGTAGAAAAACTTCCATACATCATTTTCCTGAATATAAACGGGTAGCATATAAAACAGGGGAAAAATCCAAGATTAAAAATATTGCAGCCCAGTGCCAGGAGGCCTCCGTCAGCAAAAAAAAGTGCCTGTATAATCAACACAGATGCTATGGTAATGAATGCCGCGTAAGGCCCGAGCACAATGGAAAGAAGAAGTCCGCCTCCTATATGCCCGCTTGAACCTGTGGCGGGAATGGTAAAATTTATCATCATGGCGGCAAAGATAAATGCCCCCATTACT
>JAAYBQ010000180.1 GCA_012730035.1 Spirochaetota bacterium | reverse complement strand
CTGGTGCCGTCGTAAATCGCGTTGGCCACGTCGGTTATTTCTGCGCGCGTGGGCCTGGGGTTGCGGATCATTGAGTCGAGCATCTGTGTCGCTGTGATTGCAGGCTTGCCCGCGTTAAGGGTTTTTTTGATTATGAGCTTCTGGAGCCGCGGTATTTCTTCGAATGAAATTTCGACTCCCATATCGCCGCGCGCTACCATTGTTCCGTCGCTTACGCGGATAATCTCGTCAATATTCTTTACGCCGTCCCTGTTCTCAATTTTTGAAATCACCTTTATGAATCCGCCGCCGTGTTCCTCGAGAAAACTCTTGATCTGCTTAACGTCATCGGCGTTGCGCACAAATGATGCGGCCACAAATTCAAAATCGTTCTCAATGCCAAAGAGCAGGTCTCTTCTGTCCTGGTCGCTCATAAAGGGCATGCGTGCGGTTACCCCCTGCAGGTTTACACCTTTTTTGTCGCTGAGTTCGCCGCCGTTTATAACCTCGCATATAACCTCGGTATCGGTTACAGATGTTACCTTGAGGTCGATGAGACCATCATCGATAAGCACCCTGTTCCCCTTTGCCAGGTCCTTTGTGATCTCTTTGTAGGTTACCGAAACCCTGGTCTCGTCACCTTCAATATCCTCCGTGGTAAGTATGAACTTTGAACCGGTGGGGAGCATTATTTTGCCGTTCCTGAATTTTTTAAGACGGATCTCGGGGCCCTTGGTGTCGAGCAGGAGCGCGGCAGACCTGCCCAGTTCGGCCCTTATCTGCTTGAAGAGGTTTACCCTGACAAGGTGCTCTTCGTGTGTTCCGTGTGAAAAATTAAGCCGGGCCACATCCATTCCGGTAAGAAATATCCGTTTAAGAATAGCCGGGTCATCGAGCGCGGGGCCCAGTGTGCATATTATCTTTGTTTTTCTCATGTTGATTCTACCTTAATCCATCTACATTTATCTCTTTGTCAAAGGTTATTACGGCATCATAGGTTATCTCGCGTTTTGCACCGGGCGTGACCGATACTGAAAATCTGCGGATTCCCTGCCGGTACTCTGTTGTCTTTTTCGTGGCCTCATCCTGCTGGTACTGCGCAGAGAGTTTTTCGATCTCAACCTTTATGTCGTCATTCTGTGAAACAGGGAAGTTGTCGAGTATAAGTATCTCGGCAGTCTCCCTGGAATTATTTTCAACGGTAATTGTGTAGGAATAGACCATGCGTCTTTTGCCTCCGAAGACACCCGACTTGTCTTCGTACTTTTTGACAAGTTCTTTCTTCGCGGTGATCTCCTGCGAAACTCCGAGTACAAGTTCCTCCTCTTTGCCTACCGATGTATCCGGGATCTGCACCCTGCCGATAAATTCATTTTCAAGAAAGACCTGCGCCTCTCCGCCGAGCCAGGGAAGCTCGGTCTGGTTTGAGGTCTTTGCCATGAGGTAGACTCTGCCCGAACTGTCGGGGACAGTCTTGTAGTAGTATTTGAGCCCTTTGCCCGACCGGAATGAATAGGACTTGATAAGTTTTTTCTGGTAGCGGTTCGCGGATTCGATGGTCTGCTTAACCGGTATTTTTACCTCAAGAAAAAGGCCGCTTGTCTGTATCGTGGCCTGCGGAATAAAATCGTCCTGTTCCTGGTCGCTGTTTCTGTCTGTAGCAGCCTCGGCCTTTTTCGCCTTGTAGTTGCTCATGCCGGAAGCGCCTTCGTAGTCAGCCCTGTAGGATTCACGTTTTTTAAGGTACCACGGGGGGATTGCGGGGATCGCGATGCTGTTCTGCGGCGCCCCGGTTGAGAGCGAGAGGTCAATGTTCTCCCAGTCTTCGCCTGTCTTCTGGTAAACGTCGGCGTAGAGTATTACCTCGATGCTGTTGTCGTTTCTGCTTGCCCTGAAGTCGTAGGTCATCTGCCAGTAAGTGTCGGGAATAAGGTAGCTGAAGGTGAAATCGGTTTCACCTTCGACCGCGGAGTATATATTGAGCATGATTCTTTTTTCGGTGGCGACCCCGGAACTCTCGTTTTTTATGGTGCGTTCCATTTCGGCATACGAATCGGTAAAATCGCCGTACTGCTGGATCATGCTTGACCTGGTGTTCTTGTCTACTGCCATATTAAGCTTCTTGTAGCTTGAATAGTATGAAGTACCCGCGAGCTGGCTGAGTTCAAACTCGAGCTTCTGTATATCCTCTGCGAGCGCGCGCCGTTTTTTCTGTATGCTCCTGCTTGCCGTAAGCAACTGTTTGCGTTTTGAACTTACGTAATCCATTGTCCCTGACCAGAGGCCGGTCTGGGGGATCCTGGTTTCGAGTTCCTTTGAGGCTGTGTTCTTTGTGAATTCGACGATTGAGTCGAGGAATATCTCCTGCTGGCGGATATTTGTCATGTCGTCCGCGAGCTCGGCGTCACGGTCCCTGAGCTCCTCCAGCTTTTTTTCTATGTCGTGTATTCTCTTTTTTTTCTTTTCAATCAGTGCCTGTCTCATGATTTCAAGAGAGACAATTCGGCCATTGTATTTTTCAGGGAGCATGCCCCGTGCGGACCAGTCGATCATGTTGTCGGGAAGCCCCTCTATGAGTATGGTGTTGGAACCCGTTACCAGCTTTATTCTGCAGACCCTTGTGATTTCGGCCCTGTTGGTATAGAGTTTTACCGCTGTGATTTTGCTGTTAACCGTGGATGGCGCGGATGTGAGCATTGAGTCGTTCAGAACAGTAAAAAGAACCAGCAGCATAATAATTCCGGAAATGCGTTTCATAAATCACCCCTGTTTATGGATATTGGATAATTTACAGATTTATGCTGAAATATTCCATAAAGAAATCGGGATTTATTATTTTAATCCATGTTAAAGACAAAGCTTTAATCAGATGTTTTTGTTAAAAAACTCTGCAGAATGGCCCGGGGAGTATGGGCATATAACCTTAAAAAAAGCCCTTATCGGGACCGACTTGAGAGTCATGCTGTAAAATACCACCATTATACTATAAGCTCTAAAGATAACCACCCGGTTTGTAAAATAATTCTTGACTCAAAATGCTGTTTTTTCAGACTTAAAATTAAGTCTTACTCTGTATTTAATGTTATTTTACAACATGGAGTAAAATTCCCCATCAGGAGACGGAAATGACAGTTAAATCGTTAAAAGAGGCCAGAAGAGACCAGATTCTTAAAGCTGCCGAAAAAGTCTTCTCGGAAAAAGGTTTTCAGAATTCGACCATATCTGACGTGGCAAAAGAGACAGGTGTTTCGGATACTACAATCTACGAGTATTTTTCATCAAAGGAGGAGCTCCTTTTCAGCATTCCGCGTGAAAATATTGAGCTGTCCAAGCAGATGCTCGATTCGCACCTGAACTACATAAGCGGAACCACCAACAAGATCCGCGGTATGATCTACCATCTGTGTAAATACTACCAGGACAATCCCTTCTTTGCGTCAATATCACTTATGACACTGAAGACGAACAAAAAGTTCATGGAGACCGACACGTATAAGGATCTTATTGCCTATTACGATATAATTATAAATGTGATAAAAGAGGGCATGCAGACCGGCGAGTTCAGGGAGGATACAGATCCCTATTTTGTGCGGTCGGTTATACTTGGAAGCATTGAATTTGTTGTAATCAGATGGCTGATGTATAATTGCCCCTCTGACAGGACCCAGCCGCTGCAGAATGTTGACCCGCTGTTCAGGCTTGTAATGAACGGGGTCAAGAAGGATAAGGGGATGAAGAATTTTAACTTCAGGATAAAGATTGAGCCCGATGAGCAGGGGGATGAGTAACGGTCAGGGCAACGGGTTTTAACCCGTTGCTGTTGCGGTAAACTATTATATCCACGCGGCCTTCTTCGCGGTAAAAGTAAGTTCATCCCTGAACTGCGGGTGAGCAATTGATATCATCTTTTTTACGCGCTTTGTTATGGATTCATACTGAAGGTCCACAACACCGTATTCGGTACATACGAAGTTTACTTCATTTCTTCCGGTGGTGACAACAGAGCCTTCGGGGAGTGTGGGTAGTATCTTTGATTTTAAATTCCCTTCTTTGTCTGTGTATGTTGATGCCACTGCCAGTATGCGCTTTCCGTTTTTTGCCATCTTGGCCCCATGGTTAAAGTTTACCTGCCCGCCTGTACCACTGTACTGTTTTATGCCTATGGATTCGGAGGCAGCCTGGCCTGTCAGGTCCATCATGAGAGTGGTGTTTATGGATATCATACCGTCGTTCATCGCGATGTTAGAGGGCTGGTTGACCCAGTGTACCTCTTTGAATTCGAACGCGGGGTTATGGTCAAGGTCTTCGTAGAACTGCTTTGTCCCCACGGCGAATGCCGAGATGATCTTTCCCGGCATGAAATTTTTTCTGGCGCCTGTAAGTACGCCGGCCTTAAGGAGCTCTGTGACTGAAGGTGTTACAACCTCTGAGTGCATGCCCAGATCCTTTTTGCCGTAGAGCATGTGGCCTATGGCGTTGCCCAGGCCGCCGAAGCCCAGCTGTATTGTCGCGCCGTCCGGGATCATGTCGACTATGAAGCGGGCCATCATGTTTTCGGTATCGGTAATGGGGATTTCGGGCAGTTCAAATATGGGGCGGCTGTTCTCGATTATATAGTCTATTTCGGAAATATGCACCTTGAAGTCATCGCCGCAGCACCAGGGCAGGTGTTCATTTATTTCGCAGATTACAGTTTCGGCCGGCTCGAGGCATTTCCTGCGGGGAAGGAATGTTCCGAAGCAGGATTTGTTGACGTAGCCGTCTTTGTCAGGAGCGGTTGTGCAGAATACCACCTTGTTTGGAGCCGCCTTCAGCGCAACGTTCCCCAGGTCTGAAAAGCTGTGCGGCAGGTACGAGCCCACTCCCCATCCCATGCAGATCCTTTCCAGGGGCCCTACGAACATTGTTTCGATGTTAAAACTGTTTTTTGTTTCGGGCTTCATGTGTTCATAAAGTCCCATGGCGAATCCCTGGTAGAGCGTAACGTCTTTTAATTCGCCGGCCCTGGCCCCGAGAGCGTTTGCAAAGCCGCCTGGTATATTTACGCCTCCCCCCAGAAATATGCGGTCGCCCGATTCAACAAGTGAGGCTGCCTGCTCTGCGGTTATAAGTTTGGCTTTATAATCATCCATAAAATGGCCATGGATTCTGGTTCTGTCTTTTTTTTGTGATACTGAATTCATAAAGGCCTCCGTTTTTTATAGTTCTTTCGTTGTTTTTGTTAAATTTTTTGTTTAAAAAACAATATAATCTGGTATTTTATACGAATAATATGTATTACTATAAAAAAAAGTCAAATTAAAAATATGAATTATTGTTTTATTTTGTTATTATTTGAGCATCTGTAAGGTTTTAGCATTTATTATACGCATCAGCTGTTGTAATGACGGGCATGGAGCCATAGTCAGAGGGCGATCTACTCTTTTTTATTTCTTGAAAATAATATTGAATCTGGGATTAGTGGTTATCCTTAACGGTTGTTTAAAGGGTCCGTGCCTGATCTTTTAAGGATCGGTTTCTCAAAGAAGATTCAGCGCCCTGCGTTTTTTTCTGATTTAAATTGCAGGCAGCATACTTTTAATTAAACCTGACAAAAGAGGTCATATACATGGCAAAATTGAAATCATTCAGGGCGCTCAGGCCCAGAAAAGATCTGGCGGATAAAATTGCGTCACTCCCCTATGATGTTGTTTCCCTGGACGAGGTTATTGAAATAGCAAAGGAGAACCCATACTGTTTTTTTCACATTTCGCGGGCAGAGATGGACCTTGACCGTTCGGTAGATCCCTACTCAGAGCAGGTTTATAAAAAGGGGAGGTCAACCCTTGAGAAATTTATAAACGAGGGTTATTTTATTCGCGAGGATAAACCGCTGCTCTACCTCTACTCTCAGGTTATGGATGGACGCATGCAGACCGGAATAGTGGCGTGCGCAAGCATTGACGATTACATGAAGAACCTGATAAAGAAGCATGAGCTTACGCGCGAGGATAAGGAGAAGGACAGGACAAGGCACCTTGACATACTTAACGCGAATACGGGACCGGTTTTTCTTATATACAGGGACAACGACGAAAAGAGGGCGCTGCTGGAAAAGGCCATGAAGGCTGAACCGGTTTATGATTTTGTGGCCGACGACGGCATAAGGCACATAGCGCGCATTATTGACGACGCGGCGCTTATAAGCGCCATTGAAAAGTCATTCGTTAACGATGAACTTTATATTGCGGACGGCCATCACAGGGCTGCGTCGGGTGTGCGCGTGGGCAATATGCGCAGGGAGAAGAATCCGGGTTACAGCCCTGACGAGGAGTTTAACTACTTCATGGCGGTCTTTTTTCCGCACAGCCAGCTGAAGATACTGGCATATAACAGGGTGGTCAGGGACCTGAACGGCATGGACAGGGATTCATTTATTGCAGCCCTGGGCAAAGAGTTTAAAGTTGTGAAGACCGGCTTAAAGGTGCCGGAAAAAGTAAACACGTTCTCGATGTACATTGACAGGGAGTGGTACACGGTCACTCCGCTGTTCGATATTACACGCGATCCCATTGAGTCGCTGGACGTTACAATAATACAGAAAAAGATACTGGCGCCGATTCTGGGTATAACCGATCCGCGAAAGGATAAGCGCATAGATTTTGTCGGGGGAATAAGGGGTACCGCTGAGCTGGAAAAGGTTGTCGATTCAGGGGAGTTCGCAGTGGCGTTCTCAATGCACCCCACAGAGATAAGCCAGCTGATGGAGGTTTCGGACGCGGGTATGATGATGCCGCCGAAATCAACATGGTTTGAGCCCAAGCTGAGGAGCGGCCTGTTTCTGCACGAGATTGACTGACGCAGGTAAAGGCAGCCTGCTGAAGATCCGGGCTGTTAGAAGGTATATATTTCTATAGAGTTCTTTCCTTTTTCGCGGGCCTGCCGGCTTGCGAACTCCGACCTCCTGATGAATGACTCGATTACCAGGTCGTTCATGGCCAGGGTGTCGGGGTCTCCCGATTTGCCAAGGTCAAAGGGGTCCAGTTCAGATATGCCGATGGAGACAACGGGTTCGACCCGCTCGTCGTTGTATTTAAACTTTTTCTCCTGCAGCTTGGCTATCATCCTGCCTGCAACCTTGCGCGCGTCACCGGTTTTTGTGTTCGGCAGGAAAACAAGAAATCTCTGGGTGTCGAACCTGCCGATCCTGTCGTAGGGCCTTATGCAGCGTTTAAGGCGTGCGCTGAATTCCGAGAGCAGAACGTTCATTATCCTTTCACCGAGCCTGTTAAGGAGCTCGTTGTAGTTGTGAATTTCGATCATGATGGAGCAGGTGAATTCCCCCTTTCTGGCAGCGCGGCCGAGTTCAGCGAGTATTTCATCTACAAGTGCGCGCCTGTTGAGCAGGGTTGTTGCCAGATCCTCTTTTGTATGCTTGATAAGTTTTTTCTGAGTCCTGATAAGGCTGTTGCGCACCTGGATAAAAACAGCTGCTATGCGAAGCCTTGCTTCTATCTCGTTGGAGGTAAAGGGGACGGTGATGTAATCGTCCGCGCCGGTTTCAAGGCCTGTGATGATATCGGATGTGGAATCTTTTGTTCCCGTAAGAAGGATGTATATGTGACCTTTAACCGGGCGCTTGGTGCGGATTATTGATATTGTCTCAAGGGTCATGCTGTCGACCCAGTTCAGCATTACCAGGTTCGGGGTGTCGTTTTCAATTTCGGCTTCAAGCTCTGATTCGGCCACGACCCGTATTTCAAGCTGGAGGTTTTCGGATATCTCCTCGATTGCCTTAAGAATGGTTTTTGTCTGATTGACCAGGATAACCTTCATTGAATTCCTCCACGCGGATATATTTCTGAATTAAACAGGGGATCGGGCGATTTGTCAACAAAAATCAGCGGGGGTGCTGCCAAAGTCTGTTTTACGGACAGGGGGCAGCCCCTGCGGGTTGAATTTTTGCCGCTCATTAACAGCTGCTTTAAATATTGCCCCTGGCCCGGTTATTCGACCTCGATTACGTATGGCTGAAGATAGAGCACCTGGCCCTCAAGCATTTCAAGCGCCTGCAGGTTCCTGAAAAATACATCGAGCACGCCGAATGATGCCGCTGCCGCTTCAAGGCCGGGCAGGCCCTGCAGCAGCCCGCTTCGGTCGGGTACCTGTACTATCCTGAACGTGCCGGTTATTCCGCACTGGCTGCGGCAGAATTCCACGGCAGTGAACAGTCCGCCCTCTTCGTCCACAAGCCCACTGCTGCGCGCGTTAAGTCCCGTATGCACCCTGCCGCCTGCGATCTTTTCGACCTCTTCAGCAGTGAGCTTTCGGGCAGCTATTACCTTCTGCGTGAACCTGTCGTATATAAGGCCTGTCTGCCGGTCAAGGAGCCTGTATTCGCTGTCAGTAAGCGGCCGGGACTCGGTGTAGAGGTCCGCGAATTCGCTGAGAGTTATGCTCTCCCTGCTGATTCCCAGTTTCGAGTAGAGTTCCTTAAGCGAAACCTTGCCGGCTATGACACCGATGGATCCTGTTATTGTGCCGTTTTCTGCGAAAATTCTGTCGCCCGTACATGCTATGTAGTAGCCGCCCGAAGCTGCAGTGTTTCCGAACGAAAAGACAACGGGTTTGGGGTACCTTTTTTTAAGGTGTACCAGTGACTTCCACATTAGCTCGGAGGCTGCAGCTGACCCGCCGCCCGAATCGACCCGTATAACAACACCCCTGACGCTGCTGTCTGCGAATACCCGTTCGAGCATTTTGCGGTAGTCAGCGTCGCCCGTGGCATTAGCTATTGCACCGCCCCCTGCGTGTCCGCTGACGATGCTCCCCCTGACGTATACTATGGCTATGGCCGGCTGTTTGCCCCAGCCCGTGCTGATTGCCTGTTCCTGTGAATATTGTTCGAATTTCAGCAGTGTGTTATCTTTGCGGAGTATTTCTTTAAGGTCGTCACTGTACATAATATGGTCAATGAATCCCTTTGCCTGCGCCTCTTCGGGTGTGTAGAGGCCTGTGTCAAAGAGTTCCCGGACTTTTTCTCTTGAGAGGTTTTTTCTTTCTGTTATGGCCGAGATGTACTGTTCGTTAAGGCCGGTGATCAATTCGTTAAGATTGGCCCTTGCCTCGGGTGACATTCCCGTGCGGGTAAAGGGCTCATTGAAGGATTTATAGTCGCCGCGCCTTACTGACTGGAACTCTATGCCGGCTTTGTCCATGAGGCCTTTAAAAAAATAGACACTGGCGCTGAGCCCCGTTATTGAAAAATCATTGTGAGGAGAAAAGTATATTTCGTCGGCGCACGAGGCAAGGTAGTACTGCCGGTTCCCTGAAAAGTTCATAATAACGCGGACCTTTTTGCCCTTGCCCCTGAAGTATTTTACGGACCTGCGCAGTTCCTGTATCTGCGCGAAGCCCGCGTCGGTTTCGCCTATTTCAATTAACATGCTGTGGATTGAGGGATCGTCGGCAGCCGTATATATGCCGTTAACAAGCACAAGAAAGTCGGGCCTGCCCTTTGCGAAAAATCCCCCGGGCTCGTTCTCTCCGTAAGATTGCGCAAGGTTTATGAAGAGCATGTTGTTCGCAACGGGCAGACTGGTTCCCCTGCCTCGCCTGAACCTTATGGCCGCGCCCGCGCTGCGGTATTCGGGGTCTTCACTGTTGAATGACCCGTAGCAGTCAAGGGAGATGTTCACCGGGCTGCCTGTTCTTGCGTCAAGAGGTATGGCCAGCCCTGCCGAGAAGTTGCGCGATGTGTCGCACCGCGCGAAGATGGATGCGCTCTGCCAGAGGTCTATTCTGCCCGAGAATGAACATGTTGCGTCATCGCGGTATGCGGAACCTGTGGTGTAGTCTGCCGAGAGTGTAAGCCATTCGCCGAAAGGCCGCAGCGCCACTGAATATGCCTGTACAGGCTGGAGCGCCCTGCCGTTGATCCGCCCGCCCGCATCCCTGAAAGATGCGCCGAATGATACAAAGCTGAAGGGCCTGTAGAGCAGGCCGAAGTTCCACGCGCGGTAACGGTCGAATTCATCAATGTCTGAAAAGCCCGCGCAATAGCCCAGGCCGAACCCGAATACACCGCCGAAGAGAAATCCCCGGCTTATGCTGTATATGGATGTGTCCGATTTATGAAAGGATTGGTCAGTGATGCTGTATGCTGAATTATACCATGAGTAACCGAGGGCGAACCCGAAAATGGTAAATGCAGCGTGGTGGGTCGGGTTCTCTTCAGTGCTTATGTACCTGTACGCTGCGTGGGGGTGGAGCGTGGTGTCGGTAAATACGGGATTAGCCGTGTACGCGAAAGATCCGGTTTCGTACGCTGCGGACTGCGCGTCGGGCGGAAGCGCAAAGGGGTTGTTAACCTTTGCGTATGAAGGGATTGATGTGAGCAGAAGTATTGCCGCAGTGAAGATGTATTTTTTCATTGGGTCTCCCGGTGTTCCATATTAAGGTCATTGTATTAAATTTTGCTGAATTGTCATTACATTATATTGGTGCCTATTTTATAAATGCCATGATTGCGATTGGGAAATCTAAATGAACAGATATTTATTATAAAAAGTCCCTCCTGGCAGGCTGAACGCCTGAATTTAACGCCCCCGGCAGAGTATTCCTCGGGTAATTTTAACAAATTATCATAC
The DNA here is from genome assembly GCA_012730035.1 of Spirochaetota bacterium. Taxonomy (GTDB): domain Bacteria; phylum Spirochaetota; class UBA4802; order UBA4802; family UBA5550; genus JAAYBQ01. The sequence continues at coordinate 28,640 of JAAYBQ010000180.1, read as the reverse complement.
AGAGAAAAGAGCCGGGATGACATTTTCCTGATAACAATGTTCCGGTCAGTCTGTTGAACCTGCCAGTTTATCAAAGTCCTCTTTGATTATTTCAAATATTTTATCCTCAGGAAGAGCCCCGTCAACTACAAGGAATCGGCTGTCTGCGATTGAAAGAAAGTTCTGCCGCACCTTTTCAAGGAATGACTGCTTCTCGAATAGCTCGGTTTTTTCACCGCTTCGCGATCTTACGCGATTCATGGCAGACTCTGCGGAAAGGTCTATGAAGTAGACGCGGTCGGGCAGGGGGAATCCATGCTCAAGGTTCATGTCGATTATACTTTGCGGCGAAAGTCCGTCCATCCCCTGGTACGCGGCGTTTGAATAGAAGTACCTGTCCATGACAATGGTGATCCCCTGTTCCATGCAGGGCCTTATGTTAATGTTCATGTCGTCCATTCTGTCGCGGATAAAGAGTTCAACCTGTTCGTCGCGAGACAGTGCCGTTCCCGAACGAAGCGCACCGCGGATTTTTTGTCCCCAGGGGCCGTCAGTGGGCTCGGCCAGGTGTCTTGCCTGTGTGCCCGGTCGTGATATGTAATGATAAAGCCTTGCGCACTGCGTTGATTTGCCTGCGCCGTCGATCCCCTCAAACACGATGAACAGAGGTTTTGGATTCAACGGATCAGCCCTGCACCGTGATTGAGGGTTCCATTATTCTGCGGAACGCTGCTGCCGCACCCGATGTTGCCACGATAATCCCGAGAAAACCGGCAACCGGTATGAGAGATATGAGCATGAATGCCGCACCCGTACCGGCAACGGTGGAGGCGAACTTGCGGCACAGATGAAATTTTTCGTTGAAGTTAAGCCCCCTTCTTTCAAGGGGCATGTCGTAGAACTGAAAGCCGCAGAAAAAGGCTGTGAGCAGAAATCCCGCCGCGGCGTATATTGCGCTGCCGGCAACGGGGACCAGGTTGAGCGGAAGTATTATTATGTAGAGTGCCAGTGTCAGGAGAAGAAGCTTTACAACGCCCGCGGCCATGCGCACCAGCGCCTTAAGGGAGAAGCCGGGATCGGGAACGTTGCCGCCAAGGGCCTTTTCTGTTTTAAGTGAGATGATGTCAAGGAACGGCGATGCTATGAGTGCCCCCGTAACTGAATAGGCGAAGAAGGCTGCAGCCAGGAGGAGGATCACAAGTACGGGTGAAACAAGGTACTGCACAGGCTTAAGGTACCACTGGTCAAAGCGGGCAAATTCCAGCAGCATGGGGCTGGCCTTTACGAAGGTGTACCAGGCTATTGAGAGCAGGAGGGCAATGTTTATTATAAGCGGTATTATTAGGAACTTTGTCATTCTGTTTTTACGTATTATTCCGAATGCCTCAAATGTTGTCGAGAATCCTGTAATGAAAGAGTTTCCCTTTGTTGTATTGATTTTCAGCATGGCGAGTTCCTCCTGTACGGTGTGTTTTATACGTTCTCAGGTTTTTATCAACTGTTTTTTCATCGATGCCCTGGTAAGCCTGTCCATAATGCCGAGGCCCAGCCCTGTGCCCGGAACGCGTTCCGCGTATATTGAATCGATGTCCATGCTGTCGAGCATGTGCAGGTGGGCAAAGAGGTTTGCCGCGGCCTCGCGCAGGCTGCCCGACGGGGAGAGTACAAGGGAACGCCCGGCGGGGCATACAAACTGCGGCTGCCTGAAAAAGAGTAGACCCGCGTTTGGGATATCTTCTGTTATGCGGTCAACCAGGTGTACGGGCTTTTCGGGCGAGTAGTGGTAAGGGAGCTGCCCCGGCGCGTTCGGCATGCTGCCCTGCTCTGCCGCCTGAAGTTTTATGCCCGCTGCCTCTTCTATTGCCTCGACCGGTATGCCGCCGGGACGCAGCAGTGTTATTCCGCTGCCCGATGAGGCGATTATTGTGGACTCTATGCCCACGTGGCATTCGCCTCCGTCAAGGATAATGCCGGCCGAGTCGTGCAGCTGGCGCGACACGTGAAGCGCTGACGTGGGGCTTATTGAGCCGAACCTGTTGGCGCTTGGTGCGGCCAGGGGTGTGCGTGAAAGTTCGATTAGTTTTTGTGCAACAGGGTGATCGGGCATTCGTATTGCCACAGTTTCAAGGCCTGAAGTTACAATGTCCGGTACATGCTGCTTTTTTTTAACGACTATGGTGAGCGGCCCGGGCCAGAATTTTTCGGCCAGTGAGAGTATGCGGCTGTCAGGTGTTTCGGCAATGTCGTACAGCGAGTCCATGCGCGCTATGTGCAATATTAAAGGGTCAAAGAAGGGCCTTTTTTTCGCCTCGAAGATTGATGCGGCGGCTGTTGCGTTAAGCCCGTCTGCCCCAAGGCCGTAGACTGTTTCAGTTGGGAACGCGACAAGTCCCCCCCCGCGGATCAGCTCCGCTGCGATCTGTATGTTTTTTTCTGTTGCGGCGTAGAGTTCCATTGTGTATGACCGTTACCTGACATATTTTGCGCACCGGGGGTTAAGTCAATTTATTTTTATCAGCTTCTACCAGTGCGGCTGGTTCCCCACGTCCACTCCCACTACGTCCGAGGCCTCGATGATTGTTATGAAGGCGTTGGGGTCGATCTCGAGTATGGTTTTTTTAAGTTGCGGCATGTCCCTGCGCAGGAATACGGAATAGAGGATCAAGCATATTATTTCTTAATGGCGTGCATTTTCAAAAAAGGTGTTAGATTCTCTGCCCCTTTTGCAACGCGGGGTGTATGAAAGGGTTGACTTTTAACTGAGAGTTTTTTACTATATAAATAGAGTAAAAGGTATGCGGTAAACAACAGCTCCGGTAAAACTTAAATTATAATCTGCCTGCCGAACCCCGTGCAGGCGGCCGGGAATGTTAACCGCTGATACTGATAAAAAACAGGAGAATACAATGAAAGGGAACGAAAAACTTATAGCAGCGCTTAACAGCCTCCTTGCGGATGAGCTTACAGCCATTAACCAGTACATGGTGCATTCCGAAATGTGCGACGACTGGGGATACGAGAAGCTGCATAAACACTTTGAGAAGCGTGCCATTGACGAGATGAAGCACGCCGAGAAGCTTATAGGCCGCATACTCTTCCTTGAGGGGACACCGACAGTAAGCAACCTGAACAAGATACTTATAGGCGCCACGGTTGACAAGCAGCTTGAAAACGACCACATAGCCGAAGAGGGCGCGATCAAGGCATATAATGACGCGATAGTACTTGCAGGTGAAGTAAAGGACTACGCCACACGCGACCTTCTTCAGCAGATACTGAATGATGAAGACGCGCACATGGATGGTATCGAGGGGCTGCAGAGCCAGATTGAGCAGATGTCAATGCAGGTGTTCCTTACAACACAGGTAAAGGAATAGCAGAAGTTTTTCCGGCGGTTCGCTGCCCTGCGGATTTGCGGGTGCTGAGTGCCGGCCGGGATATTGAGGAGCGCCGCCGGTTGAGTATGTCACGGCGGCGTTTTTATTTAACATGCAGGTGTGTTATGGAAGAATTCAACTCAGTGCAGGTGCGCGATGAGGCGGTGATGCAGGTAAAGGCTGATCCGGGTAAAACAGCAGTTGATGTGGGAGCGGGTGAGGGCTTTATTACAGAGGGGCTGCTTAACGCCGGGTGTAATGTTATTGCTGTGGATTCATCGTCTGAGATGGTAAGTCTATTAAAGCAGAGGTTCGGGCACCTGCGCGAGGTCCGTGTTGTGCAGTCCCCGGACCATGAGATTAAACTGGATGATGAGATTGCGGATTATGTATTTGCCCATCTTCGGCTTTCAGTTTCACCGGACCCTGCAGCATTTATTTGCGGGATAAAACGCATTCTAAAGCCCGGAGGAAAACTGGCAGTGACAGACCTTCTCTTTCATAAACATGCCGATGTCACAGAAAAATATGGCTTCAGGAATAACGGTTTTAACCTGCCCGATCTTTACGAGTGGTTTGTACTTGCAGGCGTAAAAAATATCTCAATTGAAACTGCAGGCAGCGTGCAGCTTGAAGGCGGCATTAAACTCGATATGTTCCTTGCGTACGGCGAGAAGTAGTAAACATTTATTGTGACGCCTGGAGGCGCTGATGTGCAGGGAGTAAGAGCTGTCATATTCACCTTTCAGTCCGGGAACATCTTAGTCTGTTGAAGCATCAGTACTTACTTGATTTTAAATTATGCTCTATTATGTATAAAAATTGCTGGACAGAGGTTTAAAATTTACAGCATTATCATTAATTTATTCCTGAAAATACTTTTTACTAAAATATGGTAATTTGATTACACCGCCGCCATCGACGGGGGTAGTAATAGTTGCCCTTATTCTGAAAAATGTTAAGGAATTAAAATTGATAATGAAATATTATTTTACCGGTGAATCATCATGGATTTTATTGAAAATTTAATAATGAAAACGTCCCGATTCTTTGCAATGACTGTTATGATTTTTTTGCTCTTTGGTATAACCATCCTCTTTGCCGGACTTGCGATTAAGTTTAGTTCGGTTTTTTTAGAAAGCAAAGTCCCGATGATAAAATATGACAGATCAAACTTTGAAGAGACTGTAGAATCATATACAGAGAGAAATCAGGTCGATGATAATGAGAAACGATTAGAGGCTGTGTACTCAAAATTAGTGCAGGAATCATGGGAAAGGATAATGCCCGTATATGAGAAACTATCCATAAAGGTTGCTACTGAAGATTACGGAACAAATGTTGCGAAGAAAAACAAAATGATGGAGCTGATTAATGATTTTGATACCCGGATTAAAAATAAGTGGCTGAATGATATAAAAAAATATGAAAAGGAATATGGGGAAGGATTTGGCGTAAGTTATGCAAAGGGTTATGTGAATTATATTCTTGATGCCGAAAGAGAATCTAATATTTCATCTGATTATGATTTGTTTCAAAAAGTCATGGGCAGGTATGAGAATGATTATGAATCAAGGGCAAAAATACTGATAAATAATAGAGATTTAAAATTCAAGTGGTCTGATTTGATAAAGAATACGGTGCTTATAATTGCACTTGCAACGTTAATTTTTCTGATAATAATTTTTTTACTCTTCGGTGTTATGTTCTCGATTATGAGGATTGAAAAAAAGATGCGGGTATAGAACTCTCGCACTTCATCGCATAGATTAACCGGGATTCTTTCGAAGTTCGCCCGCTGCAGTTTTTACCCGCGCAGCCGGGTACGGGGATGACAGAAAGTTGATATATTTCTTGACACGATAAATATTCCCCCCTGACTTATGGCCATGAGCAGAACAATCCACACAGACCTGATTAAAGATAAACTCGTGGACCTGATCCGCGAGACCAGCTTTATTGCGCCCCCATTTATAAAAGAATGCTTTGCGCGCATAAGGGAGAACGAGTCAACTGATATCGCGCGCGAGACCATGAACATACTTATAGAGAATACTGAAATCGCCGCGGCGGAACAGATCCCGCTCTGCCAGGATACGGGGGTTGCGGTGGTATTTATTGAGCTGGGGCAGTCGGTGCGTCTTGAGGGTGATTACATTTATGACGCTGTAAACTCCGCGGTTGAGGAGGCTTACAGAAAGTTCTACCTGCGCAAGTCTGTTGTGTCCGACCCGCTTGAGAGAAAGAATACGGGCACCAACACCCCGGCGTTTATCCATCTGGACATTGTTCCGGGTGAGACCTTCAGGCTTGACCTTATGCTTAAAGGGGGCGGGTCTGAAAACATGAGCGCGCTGCGCATGTTCAGGCCCACTGATTCCGTTGATATGATAATAGATTACATTGAAGATACTGTTGTAAAGGCCGGGCCTAATCCGTGCCCGCCCCTGTTTCTTGGCGTGGGTATAGGGGGAACGGCTGACACGGCAATGACCAATTCGAAGAGGGCCCTGCTCCGGCCCGCGGGTACATGGCACAGCAACCCGTTTTACAGTGACCTGGAAAAACGGATTTATGAAAGGCTTAACAGTTCAGGCGTGGGGCCCATGGGTTTCGGCGGCGCAGGAACGGCGGGCGCGGTATGCATTAAAGAGGCGCCCGCGCATATTGCGTCGCTTCCCGTTGCGCTTAACCTGAACTGTCATTCACTGCGCGTGGCAGGGTGTGAACTTTAATGGAATGGAAAAGAATAGAACTTCCGCTTAACGATGAGGTTATAAGGGGCCTGAGGGCTGGCTGCATGTGCATGCTTTACGGAAAGCTGCTTACGGCGCGCGACAAGGCTCACCAGCGGATTGCCGGGATGATAGCCCGTGGAGAGGATCTGCCGTTCAGCCTTGCGGGTGAAACAATATACTACGTGGGGCCCACACCCCCGGCACCGGGCAGAATTATCGGCGCTGCAGGGCCAACCACATCTTCACGCATGGACCCCTTTAGCGGGACCATGCTCGGTCTTGGCATAAAGGGGATGATTGGCAAGGGGAAACGCGATTTAGAGACAAAAGAATTAATACAGAAATATAAGGCAGTCTACTTCAGTTCGATCGGCGGTGCCGGAGCCTACCTTAGCATGAGGATCACTGCGAGCAGGGTAATAGCTTTTGATGACCTTGCAACCGAGGCTGTTTATGAGCTTGAGGTGAGCGGCTTTCCCGTAATAGTAGCATGTGACATGTACGGCGGAGATATTTATGAACATCAGGTTTGACAGGCCCGTGGACTTTGAGGTTTTCAAGGAGAGCATCCGCGATAAACTGAAAAACAGGGCTAAGCGTTCCATAAATTTTTCTGATTACAGAAGGGCTGCTGTAATGATGCTCTTTTTTGAAAAGGACGGCAGCCCTCACGTTCTGCTGCAGCTGCGCACCGACAGGGTCTCGACCCACAAGGGGCAGGTCTCGATGCCCGGCGGAGGATTTGAGAACACTGACCGTGACCTGCTCTATACCGCGCTCAGGGAGACGCAGGAGGAGACCGGAATTGAACCTTCGCTGATCGAGGTGATCGGCGAGTTCGATGAGTACATTTCGATAATGGGTTTCCAGGTGAATGTTTTTGTCGGCGCTCTCAACTCGAAGGTTGATTACAGCGCGTTTGATGATGAGACAGAGCAGATTCTTGAGGTGCCATTTGAGCTTTTTTATAACGAGAATTTTTACAAGTGCGAAAAGCTTAACCACGAGGGGCGTGAATACGACGTGTACTTTTATGACTTTAACGGAATTACAGTCTGGGGCATGACTGCGCGCATACTTACCGATTTTTCCCGCAAAATCTGCAGAAATAACCAGGATTAATTTTTTCCCCGCCGGGGCATATTTATTGACACCACGCGTAACAGAAAATAGAGTTATTTTTCATAAGACTAAACCTGGTCTACCGGAGACAAAAATGTTCAAAAATTTTTCTGAAAAACGTTTTCATTTAACGCTGCTTGCTTTCCTTACGGGACTCTTTACGGGAATAAGCGTTACATTCATTTCTGCGGCTGCCAATTCATCACATAAATATCTCGATTTCTTTCACCAGGCATACCGGGTGATAATTTCCGATTACGTCGATGAACCTGACAGTAAAAAGATGTTCTACGGCGCGATTAAGGGAATGATCGATTCGCTGGGTGACCCGTTTACCAGGTTCCTTAACGAGGATGAGATTTCCGATCTGAACGAACTTACGAGCGGAAGGTTTGTGGGGATCGGGGTCGAGGTGGCTGTAAGGGACGGAGAGCTTGTGGTGATTTCACCCATACAGAATTCACCGGCATTCAGGGCCGGCATCGAAGCGGGTGATGTTATAACCAGCGTGGATGACGAGCGCATAAAAGATAATAATTTTGACGAGATAATGAAAAACATGAAGGGGATTCCCGGCTCGAAGGTGAAGATTACGGTCAGGCGCGAAGGGTATGACAGCGAAATTGCATATAACCTTGAGCGCGCGCCGATCAAGGTTGACAGCGTTGAGTATGCCGTTATTAAAGAACACAATACGGGCTACCTGCGGATTATTCAGTTCGGGGGCGGAACAACTGCAGATGTTAAAAAAGCCCTGGAGTACTTCAAGTCCAATGGCATAGAGAAGCTTGTGCTCGACCTGAGGTTTAATCCGGGCGGTACCATTGATTCGGCCGTAGAGATTGCCGAACTTTTTCTTAACAAAGATAGCGTCATTGCTTCGACAAAGGGGCGTAATGTTTATGCTGTGGAAAAGGTCTTCAGGTCAAGGATACCGATGTTCTATACGGGCAAGGTTGTTGTGCTCATAAACAGGGGGAGCGCATCAGCATCGGAGCTGCTTAGCGGCGCGCTTCGTGACAACAAACGGGCCCTGCTCGTGGGCGAAAAGTCCTTCGGCAAGGGCTCGGTGCAGACCAGGGTGGTAATGGATAAGGACATCGGGTTTAACATTACCATAGCCAAGTATTTTACACCCTCGGGCGAGATGATCCATAAAAAGGGGATCACACCTGACAAAGTGGTTTCGTTTATAGATTTCGAGGCAGGCGAGGAGGATGCGCTTAACAAAGCCGGCACCGTGAAGGCAATAGGGGCATTCGTGAATTCAAAGACCGTTGATGACCTTAAGACGAGGGAGGAGTTCAGGACCTACCTTGCGGATAAGGGGATTAAACTTTCTGAAAAAACCGCCGGCTATATTCTTAAATACGAAGTTGCCAGGTTCCATAAATCGGCCGTTTACGACCTGGAGTTTGACAACCAGCTTAACACGGCGCTGAAAAGTTTTTAATGAAAGATGGACGGATTATAGGCCTTGGCCTTGAAAGCTCGTGCGACGAGACCGCGGCCGCGGTTGTTGCTGATGGCAAAGATATACTTTCAAACTGCATATACAGCCAGGTTGACCTGCATTCCATATACTCGGGTGTTGTGCCCGAAATTGCATCAAGGGCACACCTTGAGAAGATTAACCCGCTTATACATTCTGCGCTCTTAGAGTCCGGAAGTGGTTTTGGCGACCTTGATTACGTGGCTGCCACCAACAGGCCCGGGCTTATAGGCTCTCTTATGATCGGGCTGCAGAGCGCCAAAACCATTTCATTTGCTCTGGGGATCCCGCTGGTTGCGGTGAACCACCTTGAAGCGCATTTATACGCACCTTTTCTGGAGGGGCATGGCCCGGGCTATCCCTTTATGGGGCTGCTTATTTCGGGCGGGAACACCGTGCTTTTCGAGGTAAGGGGCCCCGGCGATATGGAGGTTGCCGGCCGCACTGCCGATGACGCGGTGGGTGAATCATACGACAAGGTGGCCAAGTTCCTGGGATTCGGCTACCCCGGGGGGCCGGTAATAGACAGGCTTGCAAAGGGTGCAGTTGCGCGCAAAAACCTTTTCCCGAAAATACTGACCGATCCGGGGGATACGCGTTTTTCCTATTCCGGGCTTAAAACAGCTGTTATAAACTATATGAAGCAGTTCCCCGGGGCTGACAAAGCCGAAGTCGCATGGAGCTTCCAGGAGCGCGCGCTTGAGATTCTTGCGCGCAGGCTCTTTGCTGCAGCGCGAGACAGGGGCATAAAAAAAATGGTAGTGGCGGGCGGCGTCGCGGCAAATTCACGGCTGCGGGAACTTCTTGCTGAGCAGAAAAAGCAGGATGAGACTATAATGATTCCATCCCCCCTGCTGTGCACCGATAATGCTGCCATGATTGCGGGAGCTGGTTACATGTACTTTAATGCGGGCATAAGTGATCCCCTCACGGTGGACGTGAAGGCAAAGGTGTAAATTTATGCTTGCAATAAAACAGAAATGGATGTTATGAATAACCTGTCCGTTTACAAAGGTTCAATAAACTGGATAGTCAGTAATAGAATATAACCGGTAAAAATATGGAATTCGCTGAAGAAAGAACACCTTCGGGCATGACCCTGAAGATTATGTACAAAAAGGGGATGTTCCTCCTCTTTAATAAGCAGGGGGAATCGATCTATGCCGACGAAGAGGGAAGGAGCCTTCTTCACGATACACCTAAGATCGTTTTTATAGGCACAACCTTCAGCGTTGAAAGGGATTATGACAGGGAGTACACCCTTCTGAAAATCAGCGAAGGGAAAATTATTCTGCCCTACCGCGACATGATCGGCAAAAAAAGAAAATACATATTCCTTGATACGGGAATTAAGGCGGACATGATACCGAGTGAGATTAAAATGGTCTCGGGCTATTCGAGCATGCTGAGGGATATTCCCGCGGATACGGGTATTGATTACATAATTACAGATTCCACCATTACCGAGACCGAGGTCGCAGTTATTACAAGCAGGTACAAGCCCGGCGAGGTGATTATTAATCCCGGCGCATCAGCATCAGCAGTGGCCACGGAAAAACAGTCCAGGGAACCTGAATATACCAACATAAACACAATGTCGGACAACCCGGTCTTTCTTGCGCTTATGCACCTTAAACGGATGTCGCTGTCCAACCTTAACCAGCTGCTTCTTGACTTTGACATCTCGGCGCTTGACATTCAGTATATTATACATTTTATCGATGACATACTGGGAAAAAGAGGTGATGAACCCGAGGTAAAGAAGAACATGAACATGCTCGTTGAGCTTAAGAATGCGTTTATTTTTTACCTTGCCCTTATCCAGAGGGATGAACAGACTGTTAAAGATAAAATTAATTCAGAAAAAGACCCGAGAAAGCTATCACCGTACCAGACCCTGGTCTCCAAGGTAAGGTCGATGAATCCCGGCCGCGAAGACCAGCTGCTTTTTACCGAATATGAGAACCTGGTGCTCGAAAGAAAAGAGCAGATCGTGTCCGCACAGGCGGGCAAAAATCCCGCGTAAATCTACTTTTTTTTGACCGCAGGCTGAAAAATTTTTTCATTTTTGCGAACCCGCGTCGTATTACAGGCATAAAGGATTTTTAATTCAACAAAGGCGGACTGATTTTGCAAAAAGCAATACTTATAATTATGCTGCTCGTTCCATTCGGGGCGTTCCCCGGCACGGGGGGCAACTGGGAAGTCTACTTTACCGACCCGGGCGGGAAGTGCGGCAGGTGCACCAATCCTGAAAAGGCCCTTGTGCGGCTGATAGCAGGCTGCACCGGTTCATTCTACGGCGCGTTCTACGATATTTCGGCAATGCCCGTGGTGGATGCCCTGGTGAGGGCGAAGGCCCGTGGTGTGGATGTGAGGCTTGTTACCGATGATGCGAACTTTTCCGGGCCGGGTATAAACAGGCTGCTCGAAGCCGGTATACGGGTTGTTACGGACCAGTCGCCGTCGCTTATGCACAACAAGTTCGCGGTAATAGACAGGGAGATTATATTTACCGGTTCATATAACACGACCGATAATTGCGGCCGTAAAAATAATAACAACGCTGTAATGTTCAGGTCGGCTGAGCTTGCCGAGATTTACCTGATGGAATTTGAAGAGATGTACGGCAATGGAATCTTCGGCAACAGAAGGGAGACCGGACCCTTTGCCGCGCTGAGGCGTGATTACTACGCCGATGTTGACGGCATAGACATTAACGTTTACTTCGCGCCCGAGAATAATGTCGAGAGAATAATTCTTAACCGCATAAAAAAGGCAAAGTCTTCGGTCTACTTTATGTGCTTCTCTTTTACCTCGGACGATATAGGCGAGGCTATGATCGCAAGGCACAGGGATGGCCTGAAGGTTGCCGGCATCTTTGAGAAGAGGGGCTCGGGGAACGATTATTCCGAGTTCACAAAGATGAAGATCGAAGGGGTTCCGGTTGAAACCGACAGGAATGTTCATGTAATGCATCACAAGGTGATCATAATAGACGGGTACAGGGTAATAACCGGTTCGTATAATCTTTCTGCGAACGCCAATACCAAAAACGACGAGAATATAATAATAATCGACAGCAGGGAGATTGCCGGCCTGTACATGAGTGAGTTCGCCCGTCTTTACCGGGGGAAAAAATTATGGGAATAATTCACAGTGAGTACAGGCTTCCGGTGCAGAGGTGCATCGAAGGCGAGAGTGTCAGGGAGCTTTCTGATATTGAGCTGCTTGCGGTTGTTCTGGGTACAGGAACCAGGTATGCCGACGTGCTGGAGCTTTCGGCCAGTATAATAAAAAAGGCGGGTGGTCTTTCGGCGCTCGCAAGGTGCGGCATAAGGGAGATCGCAAGCGAGCGCGGTATCGGCCTCAAGAAGGCGGTAAAGGTTCAGGCAGCGTTTGAGATCGGCAGGAGGGTCATTACGGACAGGCCCGACCTGAAGCAGATAAGCACACCGCTTGCTGTCTGGGAACTGCTGCTGCCCGAGACTGCAGGCTCGCAGAAAGAGGAGTTCCGCGTGCTTGTTATAAACAACAAGAACATGCTTATCAGAAAGAGCGTAATATCAATAGGCACAATCACCGAGGCAATTGTACACCCGCGCGAGGTGTTCAGGGACGCAATCAGGGAGGGGGGATCGGGCATTATAGTCACCCACAATCATCCCTCGGGTGTACTTACGCCGTCAAGGCAGGACATTGAAACCACGAAGAGACTTGTAGATGCAGGAAGAATTATCGGCATACCCGTAATCGATCACATAATCCTTACCAATCTTTCATTTTACAGCATGAAGGAGAACGGCTACATACCCTGATCCAGCCGTGAACATGCGCCGCTGCGGGTAAACGGCTGCATTGCCGGTACATTGAGTGCAGCCCTTACATTGCAGAATCTGCTTGACCTTATCCGCTTCTATGCGCATATTATAAATATAAATTCACCTGGAGCATGCCATGAAAAGACATATACTTCTTCTAATGATTATACCATTTATATTTTCCTGCGGTACAGCGGGTGACACAAAAATATCAACTACGGCAACGCAGAAGTACAGCGGTGAAATTGTTCCGGGTAAATGGAAAAGGGACATCGCGGTTCCGTTCAGTTATAACGGTGAGGCATCGAGTGCCAGGATTCAGATCTTTTTCCCTAAAGATTATGCAGCGGGCAAAAAGTTCAGGACCATAATTGCGCTGCACCAGTATGACAACGGCAGCAGGGACTGGGAGAACGGGGCCGGCCTTGAGTCCCTCGCAAACAGGTACAGGTTTGTTATAGTATGCCCGGCAATGGGCAAAACCCTTTATGAAAACTCTTATTACCCCGAGACTGTGAATAAATGGAACATTATTCCGGGCGGAAAGTTTATTGGCGAGGTGCTTGTGCCGTTTTTAAGGGGAGGTTTCGGCCTTGCATCGGGAAGATCAAATACGGGCATAATGGGTGTAACGGTGGGAGCTCACGGCGCCATCCTTGTGGCCGGAACTTATGCTGACAGGTTCGGCGCGGCCGCGGGACTTTCGGGCTACTATGATCCGACTATAATGCAGACCAGTAAAATGATTGAATCGGTTTACGGCAGCTACAATAATAACCGGTTAAGATGGGAAACCGAAGACAATGCGCTCAGGAACGCCGAGAAACTTTCGGGCGTGGCAGTGTTCCTTTACCACGGCGGCAGAAACGACGCATTCCAGGAGGGGCAGTCACGTATAATGGCCATAAGGCTTAAACAGCTGCAGAACAAATCATCGGCGTACAGCATAACATACAGCGAGCAGAAGAGCTACCAGTACGGCTGGACATGGTGGAAGATACAGGTTCCAGCGGTAATGGAATTTTTTGACGCGCACCTCAGGGAGTAGTTTTAGACAGGGACTTGATTATGTGCCGGTAATCATTTTCGTCAAGGCACAGTATCCGGCACACCATGCTGTCCAGTTCCTCCATGGAATCCCCCTGTTCCATGCGGGCAACAAGTTTCATAAAATCATCCATTAAGGACCCGCTGATTACCGGTACAGGCAGTGCCTCGATATGACTGCGCAGCACCTTGACTGAATTGAACTTTTTTCTGAATATAAACTGGTAGACCGATGAATTGAACAGCCCCATTATAAATTTCACGGGCACGCCCGGAATTTCGGGTATCACAATGTTCGCGCTGTTAAGAGTAAGCCTGCCGCTGCAGTCGTGCGCGAACACAGGGCGGTCCGCAATGTACCTGTAAACAAGCTTTGATCCGCACCTGAAGACCTTTTCAGGCGCGCACTGCTGAAACCTTGAGCGCTCGAACCTGATAAATGAATCGCCTTCAAGTATCCTGAACGGCTCAATGTCCTTGCCTTTAATCACGGGTTCATAACCTTCACCGGGGGCGCTGTTTACAAAGAGGCTGTTGTTGCCCGTAACAATTCCAAGCGCCCAGGTTGCCCGGCCTTCGAGCGTTAAATGTTTAACCGAGTAAATTTTATTGATTATCTTTTCGTCTTCCGGTGACAGGTTTATGTCAAAAACGGTGTCGCGGTTTTTGCGGAACCGTACGGGGTTGAGCATGTACCGTTCATCATTCCATAAAATTTCAATGTCCCCGGACTTTCCCGGCCTCTTTATGTCCACAATTACTGCCGGGCTGAAAACGTTTTTAAAAAGCCGGGGCCTGTGTTCGATCCTTGTGATGGAGCAGCTGTTAATCATGAACCGGCGTATATCGCTGTGCATGCGGACGTTCATTACGGCCCCGGGCATAATAAAGCAGAGCGCGCCGGTCTCCCTTAGCATGCGCATGCTCTTAACAAGGAACCACGAGAACGATTCGCCCGACCTTATCTCCGGATAGTAATATGCTATGCGCGCCATTTCATCCTTTGTGTAGTGCGAACCCCACGGAGGGTTCGTGGCAATAACGTCAAATTCGGGCAGTGAATCTATGTTGTCAAAGAGAAGCCTTTCGTTATAGTTGATCAGCGAGTCGTTGCAGAAAATGTTAAGACGCGGGTCAAGTTCGGGGAACATGAGCATAAGGTTGATCTTCGCAAGGTTCACTGCCACAGGGTCAATGTCGATGCCCCAGAGGTTTTCAGGAGTGCGGTATTTTTCGGCAAAGGCAATAAGGAACTGCCCGGTGCCGCAGCAGGGATCAAGAAAAATGTTTCCGTAGCCGTGCAGCCGTTCAGCGATTTCAGCAGTAATCCTGTCCGGGGTGTAGTACGAGCCCAGTTTGGATTTTTCACCCTCTGCAAGAATGGACTGGTAAATAATGCCGGTAATGTTTTTCTGAGCGGGTATATCCATACGGATTATGTCGCATAAGACTTCAGGGTTAATGCCGCACGTGGTTTTAATCCGCCATGCTCTGAGCAGTGCAGAAAGATTTTTACGCCCCCTTATGGACGGGATTTCTCCATTGATAAAACTATCGGGTGATGTTTTGCCCAGCATCCCTTTTTTATGAAGCAGCGAGAGTGAAACCGCGAACATTGCCGAAGAAGTGTCAATCGCCGATTCCATTATCATTGACGCGAGCGATGACACCCTCGCTCGGTTCTCATCGTTTTCAAAGAGTTCGTCGGGCAAAAAAGTTTTTAAGGATCCGGTCTTGTTGGCCCTGCTCTTCAGCCTTGCCAGTTCACCGTTTTCGATGCGCGAAAGGAGTGAAAGAACGTCATCATGAAAAAAAAGATGCTCGCTGTCGGCCGAAATTGAAGAGATGAACCCGTGACGCACCCAGTTGCGCACCGAGGTCACAGAGATTCCGAGCATCCTTGCTGTTTCGGAACTTGAAAGAACCTGCTTGCCTGTAGGGACAGGATTCATCAGGATACTTGCTGCCCCCTTGAATAGACCGGCCTGCCGTTGCAGATGGTGTGCTCCACGCTGCCGTACAGTTCACTACCCGTGAACGGCATGTTTTTGCAGCGTGAAATAAAGAATGAGTCATCAATAATTATTTTTGTGTCGGGGTTGATCACAGTCACGTCAGCGTAGCCGCCGACCTTAAGTACACCCCTGTCCAGTTTCAGTATGCGCGCGGGGTTGCATGTAACCTTATCGAATGCCTGTATGTACGTAAAGTTGTTGTTGCGCACAAGTTCGGTTATAATAAGGGGTACCGATGTCTCAAGGCCGACAATGCCGAAAGGCGCGTATTCCATCTCCTGCATTTTTTCAAAAAGCGCGTGTGGAGCGTGGTCTGTGGCGATCACATCGATGACACCGCTCCTGAGCCCCTCGATTATTCCCCTCCTGTCCTTTTCGGTGCGCAGGGGCGGATTCATTTTTGCCATTGAAAGAAATTTTTCAACCGCATCATCGGTAAGCGAAAAATAATGGGGCGCGGTCTCGCACGTGACATTGATGCCGTCATTCTTGCCGCGCTTTACAAGTTCAACCGAACCTGCTGAAGATACGTGGCATACATGCATTCTGCCTCCCGTAAGCCTTGTGAGAAGGATGTCGCGTGCGATCATCACCTCTTCAGCCTCGTTGGGTATACCCTTAAGCCCCAGGCGGATCGAGTTAAGACCCTCGTTCATAAGGCCTTCATCGGCCAGTGACTTGTCCTCGGAGTGTGTAAGTATGGGCATGTTGAACATGCGCGAATACTCAAGGGCTCGCCGCATGGTTATAGAGTTCATCACTGGCCTGCCGTCGTCGGTAAAGGCAACAGCGCCCCCGCCGGCAATCTCGCCCATTTCGGCAATCTCTTCACCCTTGCCGCCCTTGGTAATATTTGCCGCAGGGAACACGTTGATCGGCCCCTTTGCGGCCTCCATTATTATGAAGCGTACAAGCGCCTGGTTGTCAATAACCGGCTGGGTGTTCGGCATGGTCACAACGGATGTGAACCCGCTTTTCGCCGCAACCCTTGACCCGCCCAGAATTGTCTCTACGTCTTCACGTCCGGGCTCGCGGAAGTGAACATGCATGTCAATAAGTCCCGGGAGGACAAGACACCCGGCCGCATCAACAACAGTGTCCGCCGCGGCGGGGGCCAGGTTCCGGCCAATATCTGTTATGCGGTCACCGTTTATAACAATGTCAAGCCCGTCATCGGTTCCGCTTGCGGGGTCGATCATCCTTCCGTTTTTTATCACTATTGCCATTTTTTTAGTTTCCTTCAGTCTCTTCTTCAGACAGGGGCTTTCCCCCTGCCAGCAGGTAGAAAATCGCCATCCTTACGGCCACACCGTTTGTTACCTGCTCGTTGATTATTGAATTGGGGCAGTCCGCTACAACGTCGTCAAGTTCAATACCGCGGTTCATGGGCCCGGGGTGCATTACGATAATATCGGGTTTGCATTTTTTAAAACGTTCTTCGGTCAGGGCATAGAGCAGGTGGTATTCCCTTATTGACGGGAAGAGCGATCCCTTCTGCCTTTCGCGCTGTATGCGGAGCATGTTGATCACGTCAAGTTCGGGCAGCAGTTCGTCAAGGTTATATGTTATATCGGCGCCGTACTGCCTGAACTCATCGGGGAGCAGGGTTGACGGGCCGCACAGGGTAACCCTTGCGCCCAGCTTTGTGAATGCCTGTACGTCGCAGCGCGCCACGCGAGAATGTTTAATGTCGCCGATAATACCTATATGAAGCCCCTCAAGGCTGCCCCGTTTTTCAAGAATCGAATAGGTGTCGAGCAGCGCCTGCGTAGGGTGGGCGTGGAAGCCGTCGCCGCCGTTTATAACCGAGCCCTTTATATTTTTAGATAAAAAATGCGGCGCTAAAGAGGCCGCATGTCTCATTACAATATAATCGGCTTTCATAGCCTCCAGGGTCCGCACTGTGTCAATGAGCGATTCCCCCTTGACAACGCTTGATGTTGTCACCGGCACATTTATTGTGTTGGCCGATAACATCTTGGCTGCCAGTTCAAAGCTGAGCCGCGTTCTTGTGGAGGGTTCGTAGAACAGGGTGCACACGGTCTTTCCGCGAAGAACCGGAACAGACTTGATATCCCTGGTGAACACATCCTTGAAGTATTTTGCCGTATCGCAAATCAGCAGAATCTCCTCTTTTGAGAGGGATTCAATGTCTAAAAGGTCTTTTCTGTTCAGTGAGTTCATGATTAATTCTGAACTGCCGGCAGGCGAAAATGTCAATTCAATTTATGTCGCCCCTGCCAATTTTTTGAGATTTAATCATTTAAAAACTGTTCAAAGCCGGTAAAGATAAAAAAGAAAATTCAGGGTGCCATGTTAAATACAATTGTAATTCTGGAACCTGCCGGGTTTTCAGTACTGATCTTGCCGCCAAGCTGTTCAGAGAGCATCACCACAAGCTGCAGCCCGAACCCCGTTGTTTTCATGATGTCAAATCCCGCGGGAAAACCGCACCCGTTATCCTCCACCGCGAGTGTAATGCGGTTTTTATCGTTTTTCACAGAAAGATTAATTATTTTTTCCGAAATGTTCCTGAATGCATGTTTCATAATATTTGTAAGAAGCTCGTTAATAATTATTCCGGTATAGAACAGTGTCTCGGGGTTCATAATGAAATTATCAATGCCGGTGTGCAGTGTAACATCCCTGCCTCCGGGAAAACCATCCAGTATCTCTCTGGCAAGGGGTTCAAGATATTCCGGTGCCGGCATCTCCGTGTATAATTCAGACCTGTAGAGCCTGTCGTAAAGGATCATCATGCTCCTTACTCTGCTCTCAGCGTCTTTCAGGGCGTTTACGGCCGGGGCGTCGCTCACGGTTTCGGATTGAAGAGAGAGCAGCCCGATAATTGTGTTCATGTTGTTCTTTATGCGGTGATGAACCTCCTTAAGCAGGATCTCCATCTCATGGTTTGTTTTTTCGGCCCTCTCCCTGTTGACAAGGGCTTCATGCATGGCATCATTTATTTCACCGTTCAGCCGCTGGTTTACCATGATAATCAACGAGAAGGTCAGCCAGTTGCCGGCGATCAGCAGTACAAGGAGCACAATGATCTGCATTGATGATGGCGCAAAGAATGATTCTACGGGCGGTTCTATTGCTGTTATTATGGCTCTTATTATAAAGAATATCCCCTGCAGCAAGAGAATCGCAGAGAGAACCGCTGCTGATTTTTTTATATGCCGTACATTCCCCCTGATCAGGGTATAGCAGATGAGAAAGGATACTGCGGACCATCCCAGCGAAAAAAGTATGACTCTTGCCTTGAAGCTTTCGTTTACAGCTGAATAATATATTATTGCCATGCTGAACAAGGTGAATCCCGCAATAAACAGCCGGATCTTCTCTTCTTCGCCGAGGAACCTTTTAATTCCTGTATACAGTGTGTATATTCCGCCAATAAAAAACAGGTTCGCCAATATCGCCAGCAGCGGAGAAAAAACCAGGAGTCCGTTAGCGAGCGTGAAGGTAAGTCCTGCAATAAACTGTAAATATCCAAAGACCCACAGACCTGTGCCGGGGTAGATCCTTGTGAACAGATGCTGTGCCGTAATAGCAAAAGCCTGGATAATATTTGTAAATATAAGAACAACTGCAAGGGTGTGCAGACTGAAATTCATAACAAATACCTACTTTAAAAACACAGGAATAACAATGCAGTAAACGGTGCCTGCCTCTTTACCGTC
This sequence comes from Spirochaetota bacterium, assembly GCA_012730035.1. Taxonomy (GTDB): domain Bacteria; phylum Spirochaetota; class UBA4802; order UBA4802; family UBA5550; genus JAAYBQ01. The sequence continues at coordinate 9,363 of JAAYBQ010000180.1, read as the reverse complement.
GATCCTGATGTAAAGGTAATATGATTTTTTTGCAAGACCCACAGTTGACACCGGCAATGTAATTGTACCTTCACCCGGCAGTACAACTGACTGCTCATTGAAAGCCTGGCCGTTCTCATCGATAAAAAATGAATTGAATGATGCTGCCCTGAAATCTTTTACACCTCTGAAAACAACAGAGTATTTTTTTCCCGGCATAAGCCCGCTGAAATCCGCTGCTGAGTCCCCTTCCATGATTGTAACAGATTCAACAGAGCCCTTCACAGCAGAGGTGATTATGCCGCTCCCCAGCTTTGACCTTGTCTTAAGAATGCCGGAGCTGACAGAGGGTTTATCCGCCACGCGCATCTTCATTGTGATGTCAATACGACCGGTTCCCTTTTTATCAAAAAACCACACCTTCAGGGTGTATGTCTTATTTTTTTCAAGCGGTTCTGAAAGTGAAACTGTCATTGAAAGGGAACTTATGTATGCAGCCGGGAATCCTGCGGTTGCGTTGCTGTATATATCGTCAGCCTTTCCAAGTTCCGCGCCGGTGCTGTCATAAACACCGAAGCCCGCGCCAAAATATATTTTTCCTTCGCTGTCCGGAATAAAGTTTCCGGGAGTGTCCAGTTTGATTACAACCGGGTAGCCCAGCGGAAAATTGTTTCCGGTAATGTAGCCGACACCCTCTTTGGGAATTATCTCAAGGGCTTTAATGGTGAGTACATTAAGATGCGCAACTGCGCCTGTAAAGGGATCTATTATTATTGTTACAGGTGAAAGATTGTCATCGGGTGAACCTGCAAGTTTAAGCCGCAGGGTACGGGCCTCGCTGTTTCCAAGGCTTTCAGCCTTTACGTAATCGGATATGGCTTTCTCTTTCATGTTCAGGTTTTTGTAGCAGTCACCGCGGTACAGCCAGTACTCGGAATTGCCCGGATTCAGTTCAATGGCCTTTGTGTAATCCTTCGCTGCTTCGTTGTACATGCCACGGTTATAGTAGCAGTTGCCTCGCTGGCGCCAGACCCTGTCATTTGTCGGGTCAAGTTCAATGGACCTGGTCAGGTCCTTTTCGGCCCTGTCATACATCTTCATGAAAAAAAAGGCATCGCCCCTGTACCACCATCCTTTCGGGTTGCGCGGATCAAACTCAATTGCGCGGGAAAAAATTTTTTCTGCCTGCGCATAATCACCTGCAGAAAAAAATTTGTCCCCTTCGGTGATTAGAGATTCAAAGCTTTCAGCATGTACTGCTGACGCTGCTGAAAAGGCGAGTATTATGATAAATATGATTTTTTTCATTGCCTTCTCCTAAAGGGGCATATTTATTAATAGCATTATTTATGAGATTTGTCAACGAGGTTTAATCCGCCATGGATAAAAATACCGGCAGCATTGATTTAACAGCGAGGCTCGTAGAACTCGCAGATAAAGACAGCCGGGACGAGATCCTGCGCCTGCTCTGCGCCGAACTTAAAAGCATTAAACTTAAACCTGAAAGCATCATCTATTACTGCAGCTGCGGTTACCCGCTCAGTTATGGAACTGAAACTGTAAATCATAAAAATGAAATTGAATACAGCAGCGAGCTGATAAAAGAGATATTAAACGAAGAGGCTGATTTTGACCATTACCGCCTGGAATACTACTGCCCCAAATGCGGCGTGTTTTTAACCGAAGTGCAGTGCTGAGTAAAAACAGCGTAAACGCAACAGGTCAGATATCTGACCTGTTGCGGAAAATTATTGACAAAATATAAAACACGCCATAGTCTTGGCTAACGCCAAGACTATGGACCCGCCGGTTCATGAAAAACATATACCGGAATCAGCATGGCAAATAACTCTTCCATCGACAGCAATGAATACGGACAAATACTCGGCACAATAACCTCTCTGTGCGAAAATTCAAAGATATCGGCTATCTCAATATACTGGCAGATCGGTAAACATATATCCGAAGCAGCAGGCAGGTACAGCGGTAAGAACGAATATGCATCACACCTTATCCGCAAACTTTCTGAAGACCTCAGCGCGCAATACGGACGCGGCTTCTCAGCCACAAACCTGAAGAATATGCGCGCGTTCAGCCGCCAGTGGGCCCATGACAAAATCACACCGCAGATCGACTGGAGCAACTACGTTACCCTGCTCACGGTTGAAAATCCGAAGCAGAGAAATATCCTTGAACAGAGGATAATACGCGAATCCCTTACAAACTACCAGCTCAGGAGCATAATCGAAGCGGAGCGCGTATCCGGCATTCATACCTCGGCGCAGGGCTACACAGCCCCGCAGCTTGCCGTTACCCGCGGCAGCCTCTACACCTACAAAACAGCTGCAGTGCCGCAATCCGGAACCCTGGCTGTGGACTGCGGGTTCAGCATATACCGCACCATACATGTAAAAAACAGCGGCGCAATACAGTCCGGCCTGGTACAGACAGGTAAAAAAGCGTCAGGCTACACCGTACTTGACGCGGCAGGGTCAGAGCATAATCTCTACTTTTACCGCGCATACATCCATAATATAATAGATGCTGACACAATCCATGCCGTCATAGACTGCGGCTTTGATACAACTGTCCGCCTTAAACTGCGGCTTCGCGGAATAGACGCGCCTGAACTTGGCACCGCCGAAGGTGAACGCGCCGCAGCCTATGTAAAAAAGCGCCTGGCCCGCTGCCCGGTAATAGGCATAAAAACATGGAAGAATGACAAATACGGGCGATATCTGGCGGACATATTCTACCTTGCTGATGAAACCGATGCTCAGGGCATCATAAGCCGCGGCGCGTACCTCAACCAGGAGCTCCTTGACGCGGGACTTGCATTAAAGGCTTAACCACACTCTGTTACCCGGGGCGCTGATAAATACTTTTGGCAATAATTACTGAATTAAAGAAGGAAAAGTTGTCATTGATTTCCAGTTCGCAACTGCAGGCAGTTTTAATGAAGGGCTTGCACCTGTCTGGAAAAACGGCAGGAATGGACATGTTGATTTCATCAACAGGGAGGGCAAAACAGTTTTTGAAACTGAATTTGATTTTTCAATGGGGTTTTCAGAAGGTCTTGCATGGGTAAAAATTTTAAAGGATAATTATAAATACGGCTTCATTAACAAAGAAGGAAAAGTAATAATTAAAGCTGAATACGATAATGCTGATCATTTTTCAGACGGACTTGCACCCGTATGCCGCAAAGATAAATGGGGCTATATTAACAGAGAAGGAAGTGTTGTTGTTGAATTCCAGTTTGACAGCGCATCCATGTTCACCGAGGGGCTTGCCCTGGTTAAAAAAAACGGTAATTATGGCTTTCTTGACAATAAAGGGAACATGGCTGTAGAGTTTCAATTTGAATCAGCCGACCGGTTCTCAGATGGACTCGCAGTTGTAAAAAAGAGCGGAAAGTATGGTTTCATTGATAAAACCGGGAAAGCAGCAATAGAGTTCAAGTTTATCAGGGCATGGTCATTTCAAGATGGTCTTGCCAGAATTGAAACTGAAACTGGATACGGATTCATAGATAAAAAAGGGAACATCATAATGACATTCCGGAAGAGATAAGCTGAAAAACCCCGGCTTAAATAGATCTACCGCGCCCGGGTTAAAATAAATTCCCGTACACTGGAAATCCCTTTTGCGTCGTAAGAATGTTCAGGCAGAAGAATCCCCCCTTCTTTATTCTTTCCGGCATAAACCATGCGCGCCCCTCTATCTTTTGCGTCTTTTTCCTCGGCAAGTGTAAGGTTATCATGGTCAAGCCAGTAAGACCCGTAGCCAAGATGTATCAGCAGGTCAAAAGCTCCGGATACCTTAAGACAATATTCCTTGCCGTTATCGGTGCGGACTATTCCATGCAGAGAATCAAAATAGGGTGAAGATTTATAAGTATTAACCTCTGCCCAGAGCAGAATAGAGCGGTTCATGTCTGCAGAAATAGAGCCGATCTTATTGCCGGCCGGAGCGTAAAGATGCCAGGCACCCGTGGGTTCAATTCTAATCATTGCTGCCGTTACAAACAGGCGGGAGCCCTCGTACGCAAAAAAAATCGAACCGGCAAGGGCAGCAATTCCGCCTATCCAGAAATTCCGTAAAGCCCCTGTTTCATTATGGATCAGTGAATGCCCGATAAGCGCAACAGCAAGTATGATCATAAAAATCAGGCCCGCACCATAGCCCGTTGCGCTAACCCATGCCCATCCTGTTCCGCTCCCGAGATCAATAATTTTTTCACCCGTCAACTTTTCACCTCTTATCCGGTGGCCCTGATTGATACTGTAAATCCGGGCCTGCATTAATAATTATCATTTTGCCACAGATTTAATTTATAAAAATATGCGCGAGAATGAAAGTCAAGAACTAACCCGATTCTGCTTGCTCTGAAAAAACATATCAGCAGTAAAGTAGTGGTAAAGCACATTTGAAGTGTTTTAATACTGCAGGTTTCCTTAAAAAATTTCCTTACATAAAAATATACGTACTTGACATGCTCAAAATATTGTATCTTATAAATATGGCTTGGGGGAATACGGGTTCTTTTTTATGATATCATACATAAAAACAGCCTCTTCTTCTTTTATGAGGAGGATAAGCGATACCCTGGTGATTACATCAATACGCCAGGGCCTCACTCTTATGATCCCGGTCATGATGATAGGCGCCTTTGCCATTTTCCTCAATAACCTTCCTGTAAAGCTCTACCAGGAATTCATGAGCGGTATTTTCGGATCAGGGTGGAACAGTTTCGGCGTATACGTGCATCGCGGTACATTCGCCATAATGGCTACGGGCATGCTCCTTTCGATCAGTTACTCAATGGCAAGAAATTCCCTCAGGGGCATTAAGCATGAAGTAAATCCGATGATAACAGCCATAGTGTCACTGGCATCACTCTTCGCCATGATGAATGTGAAGCAGGGATACCTGCTCCTTAACTGGCTCGGGCCGCTGGGAGTGTTCATTGCCATTCTCATCGCGTGTACATCATCACTGCTCTTTCTTTACTTCTCATCGGTTCCGCGGCTCAAAATTCGCCTCTACAGCAACACGGCGGACCGCAACCTTGCGCAGGCAATAAGCTCACTTGTCCCGGCAATGCTCACCATCTCCGTGTTTTCATTTCTGCATATACTGCTGGCATCTGCCGGTATCGAGGATGTTCATGCTGCGCTCAACCAGGGACTTAAAAACATGTTTACCGGCATGTCGTCATCACTTTTTACCGCTGTCATATTCGTGGGCCTTATACATTTATTCTGGTTTTTCGGAATACACGGCAATAACGTGCTTGAACCCGTAACGCAGACCCTGTTTGTACCCGCGCTCGAGGTTAACCGCAGGCTGGCGGATCAGGGGCTTCCGCCAGTCGAGATATTTACAAAACAGTTTTTCGACGTATTTGTTTTTCTGGGCGGATCAGGGGCCACCCTCTGTCTTATAGTGGCGCTTCTTCTGGGGATAAGAAGAAGCAACACAAAACAGATAGCTGTCATATCTACCCTCCCTGGTATTTTCAATGTTAATGAAATCATGGTCTTCGGCATACCAGTAATACTTAACTTTTATCTTTTTATACCATTCGTTATTCTGCCGGTTATACTCACAGCTGTCACATATACCGCAATGTCGCTGGGTCTTGTCAGCCTCACTGTATCTCCCGTGGAGTGGACTACACCACTTATTATAGGGGGTTATGCGGCCACAGGATCCCTGAGCGGTGCTATACTTCAACTCTTCAACCTTGCCGTGGGAATTACTATATACTGGCCGTTTGTGCGGATGTATGAAAAGCGGCTTGCCGAGGGCCAGCAGGTTATCCTGCAGAATCTGGTGGAAAAGGTAAAGCATCTTGATGAAAACCGGGCGACTATACTGCTGGACCGCATGGATGATACAGGCAACCTCGCAAGGCTCCTTGCAGGGGACCTCCCGCGTGACCTCCATAACGGAAGAATAAAACTGATGTACCAGCCGCAGGTAGATTCATCGAACAAAATGACCGGTATGGAGGCGCTTCTCAGGTGGAACCATAAGGAGTTCGGCCCCATAGCTCCCCCTGTGGCAGTTGCAATAGCTGAAGAGACCCCGTTGATTCATGAACTCGGAATATGGATAATTAAAACTGCCTGCGGCAAAATGAAGCAGTGGCGTGAAGAGGGCATTGACGATATATCGCTTTCCATAAACCTTTCCCCGTACCAGCTTGATGATCCCCACCTGCCGTTAAAGGTGGCAGCTGTACTGGACGAGACCGGGCTTGCTCCCTCCTGCATAGAGATTGAGATAACAGAACAGGTGTCGCTTGGAGGACTTGAACGTATTGCGAGGCTGAATGAACTTAAAAACATGGGGCTGCGGGTTGCCATGGACGATTTCGGCATGGGGCACAGCTCTCTGATGTATCTCAAGGAGCTTAACCTTGATACCATAAAGCTGGACGGAGAACTGATTCACGAGGTTCTTACAAATCCCAGGTGTACCGAAATCATCAGCTCCATTGTTCAACTTGCAGCAGCAATGGATATATTGATAATCGCCGAATTTGTCAATAACCACGAACAGCAGAAAGCGCTTGAGAGGCTGGGCTGCCGTCATTACCAGGGTTACCTTTACAGCCCTCCGCTGGAGCCTGATGATCTTTTCAAATATTATGTCAGTCTTAAAAACAGCAAATCCTGATTTAAAACACCATTCCCGGAATTTAAAGTCATGAATATAATAATAATTTGATTGCGGCACTTCGTGACAGGGGGTGGTTGGCTAACTCCGCCGTCCACGCTCTATTCAAAACAGCATTTTTCACAGTCTGAACAGGCTGCAGGCTGCAGAAAAACAATACAGATGACTAAAAATAATTGCCTGCGGCATCCTTAAATGTTAAACTGAGTATTGAGATGTAGATTTCAAAATACAATATATTGACAGTGTACAGTCCTGGAGCCTGCTCCGGTGGTGGCCCGAAGGACTCCGGCTGTTTTACATCAGCAGTTCGTTATATTAAAAAATCAAATCAGGGAGGATCACATGAATATTAAAATAATCCGACATGTTCTGATATTTTTTCTTACGGTTTTTCTTTTCAGTTGTGGAACGCTACTTAATGTAAAACGAGACCAACTCTCCGGGGTCAAAAAAATTGCTGTTGTAAGCGTATATTGCCCGGCTGCAATCACTATTGATAATCAGCGTCAAGCCCCGATATTTTTTGCTGTTGATGCAACAGTTCAATCCGATTTAAAGTCGCAAGAGGCAATTAAAGAATTCGAGCCTCGTGGTACGATGCTTCTGAAAAAATCTCAAAGTATAGTTATTAAAAAACTTTCTGAAACTTTTAAATGGAATATAACGCCAGTTGGTGCATTTGTAAAAAGCAGCGCTTATAAACCACTTGAATTATGGTCGAACAAAAATACTAAAAATTCTTCTTCTTTCTATGTGCAGCTGAATAATTCATCATTGCTCTGGATAAACAACGGAGAAGTTGAATTAAAACAACTTTTATCAGAATTTTGTATCCAGACAGGATCAGATGCCGTTTTAATTCTATCTTTCGATTTCGCATATTCAAAAAGCTGGTTTAAAGGATCAGGGGTTTCTGCAAAGGCCAGGACTTTTATAGGCATGCAGCTTGTTGATAAAAAAGGAGATCTGATAATATCAACCCCGAGGGCTGACGAGAGGGAAAGAGATTTCTCTGAAATGGCTGACACAACAATGCCTCTTAAAGGCTGGACTGCCGATATCAATGAAACCACTATTAAAACTTTTGATTCATCAATTGAAAATAGCAGCGATAAAGTTATTTCAATGCTTTAATCGTGCTTAAAATTCAGCAGTCTCCTGGAAATCAGGAAACCGCTGAATTATTGTTTAAGAAAAATTTTTCTGAAATCTTCCCGGTAATTATTTATCCTTACCTGTCGCACCTGAAACTCATGCTGCTGAAACTAAGTTCCCACGGGTCTGATTTCTGTTTTTTTACAAGCACTAAATTTGCGCCGCTTACATTGCATTCTTTATTTCCTGAAAACACTCCGCCCTTGCGGACCACTACCATATCTACTGTAACAATCCACCTGGAGGTGTTCTTGGCATGTGAAAAATATTTTAATTTTATATTTATCACTTTTATATCAACAAGTTCTATGTCGTCACCGCTGATATTCTTATTCCATTCAGTAATTATCAGTTTTTTCAGCTCATCATCAGCTGGAAGATCAAGGTCTTTGGAAACTTCGATTTCTTCTTCTCTTGTTGTAAAACCAGTGTAAACAAGTTTTCCATTTTTTGGCAGGTAGATAACAGACCAGGTTTGAGTCTTCTTGTTGTTGGCATCATCGGTAAATACAACTTTGGCTTTTTGAACGCATCTTTCATCCTGTGTTTCTATTTCAACGGTATTTCCATTTTTATCTGTTGTATATCTTCCTGTACGGGTTGTAAAAGTATTGAACTCCGCGTCGCCGGTTTTTTCAAGTGATATCATCTTCAAGTTTTTATTTTCTGCAAAGTACTTCTGGATATCACTCTTGACCTGGTCCCATTTAACGCATGGAGCAGCAGAAAGAGCTGAGTAGGAGAATGCAAAAACTCCCAGAAAGATGGGGATTAAAAATTTTTTCATGAATAAAGCCTCCTTGGTATATTGATATTGTAATCGTAATTCATATATAAATATAATACATAAAATATTAATTATAATTAATATTATAAAAAATTTATAATATGCTCTGCTTATGGAATCAGGGACAGATAAAACATTCCGGAATCTGAAGATTTTTACACTTGAGCAGAGAATAAATATTACTTTGTGTCATATTCCTGATTAAAATATAATGTAAAACATTGCTGTCACTGCGCAGGTTTATGGCAAAAATTTAATTTGCATATTTTTTACAGCGATTTACAGTAAAACAGAATGATTTATAATGCTGAACGTTTTTCGGCAGACTCATAACCGGTAGTTACAGCCATACAAGCCGAATTTTTTTAAAGCCTAAGCTGCTCTTTCGACAGCGTGACATTATGCAGCAAGGTTAAAGCATGCTGGTTAAGTATGATCGTTAGTGTTTTAATGCGAGAAATTTTTACATAGAAAAGATTATGTAAACAATGTCACTGTAAAAGGGGGGCTCCTTGGATTTCCTTTCGATTTTATTTGATATCTATTATTTATCCGTAAAAATACAGAATTTTTCCAACGAAATCTCCGGTTTGGAATTCGCCGATGAACGGGGCCATCTTGGTGATTCAGAAAGCGACAGCCTCAGCCTGTATAAAGAGGGCCTTGAAGACGCAAGAAAAATCGCCACTTTACGGCTGCAAACCGCCCGCGAAAAATATCACCATGACCTGGTTGAACATCTTGATGATGTT
>JAAYBQ010000179.1 GCA_012730035.1 Spirochaetota bacterium | reverse complement strand
CTGCCGGGAACCTGTTTCTTGAGAATAAAGATTCAATAACATTTGACTGTTTCGACAACATGATAAGCATCACAATGGCCGGTAAACGAAAGCTTATCTACAGCGGTTCCACAATACTTATTTCGGGAAACATAATCACAAACGCCGGGTACCGTGATTTCGGTATTACTCTCGCTGAACCCGCAGAGATAAAAACTCCCGCAGGAAAGCTTAAGTTTGCAGGAATAATCAAATTCAATTCTGATGGAAGCCTGTTAAGCGGTACACTGGAGAAAGCCGGTAAAGCAGATACACCACAGGGCAGGCTTTTAATAACGTTTATCAACTTTGCGCCGGGGGGTAAAGTTTATTACTGCACCCTTGCATCTCCCGGTACACTGGAGACATTATGGGGCAGCATGAAGCTTAAAGGAGGCGTCAGGTTCGCAGATAATGGCAAAGTTGACAGCGGCACATGTGACAGCATTCAGGCCATTCGATTCAGTTTCGGCGAGTGCAGGGTTAAGGATAATTTCTACTTCGACTATTCAGCAATGAAATCAAATTTTACACTGGCAGAGGACCAGAAAGTTTTAGCACCCTTCGGAGAACAGGTAATCACCCGCAGTTTCGGGTCTCATCCCGACGGCTCACTGGCGTGGTTTACTCCAAAGAATGACCTGACACTGCAGACACCTTATGGCGAATTTATAAATAAAGGCGGGAGCACCATGGGCCTCTACCCTGATGGTAAGGTTGAGTATTTCACAATAAAAAAACCGCGCATTATAGATACTCACGCAGGCAAACTGAAGGTGACCGGGCTGATAAACCTGTATAATGACGGCAAACTTAAATCAGCAGAGACACTTAATCCTTTTGTCATTAAAAGCCGGGCCGGAAATCTTACGGTAAAAGGCTATGTTGCGTTTTATAATAACGGTAATGTACAATTCTGTTCACTCGAAAAGAGTACCACTTTAAAAACATCTGCGGGTAATATCTCTGTTCAGGGTTACTCAGATTTTAATGAAACCGGTTCTTTAATTGAGGGCAGGCTTGCCGCTCCGGTTAAGATCAAAGGGGTGACATACCGAAAAGGGTCAGTAATTAAATTTAATGAGAGTGGTGAAGTAATCAGCCCGATGCCTGGAAAATGATCAGCCCGCTGAGCGGGATGCTGACTTTCTGAGTTACCTTAAAAAGTAATTCTGTCTTGACAAAGATCGTTTGTATATGTACTTTTTATAATAAAATTTTATTAGCTTTGCCGGTAAATTTTAAAGAAAAAAATTATTAAAAAGGGTTATTTACATGTTAAAGAAAATGTCGTATCTGCTTGTGCTGCTAACAGTCTCTGCTGTTGTTTCTTCATGCGCTTCAGGAGCAAAAAAAGGTGAAACCGTGTTTCTTACTGATTATGGTAAATATACGGATAACTATCTTGTATACAAGCAGACCAGGCTTGCGCTTCCTGACGGATGGAGTTTTTTACCCCGGAAGGATAAGGACTCCAAGATTATTGTTTTTAAAATAGATGATAACCAGAACAATGTTGTTGGAGATTTTGCTTATTGGGCGACCGAAGCGGAGTCCGAGCTTTCCCCTGAAAAAGTCGCTGACTTTTACGTTGATGTCATCAAAGATGAAGTTGAAAACATCACTGTATACCCGACCAGGATTGATGGTAAAGTCGCTCATATCATTTCATGTTCAGTTAAAAAGCGGGGGTATGACCGTTTTATTGCATTGATCGTTGAAGGTAAAAATCTTAATATAATCACCCTCACTTCTGACCAGGGGTATCTTTTCAGCCATAAGGATGTTCCTTTTAAAATTTTTAACAGCTACTCATTCCAAAAAAAAGGCCTGAACGAAAGAATTAACAAAAACGGAATATCTTTTTCATCCTCTGATGGAGCAATTGAATGGTATTCAGATATTGAAGGCGGGTTGATCCTTTTTGGTGAATTTGAAAACAGGGTATTTGCCTTTGCTATGGAAAAAACAACAATAAAAGAGACAAGTGAAATTCCTTCAAGGTATAAATTTACCAAAAACATTGAGGAATTCCCCTGCCAGTTTACTATTGGTTCAAAAGTAATGAAAGGTAAAGCCGTGGGTTATAAAGATAACGATGAACTCACATTATATCATCTTGTAACATACAAAGGACAGAATTATATAATTCTATCAGTTATTTCAAATGACCATCCCCTTGCTTCAACTGATTTTTATAAGCACAAGTTCATTGTAAAAATGTTCAGCAGCTTCTCTATGTAATTATTAAATGGCAATAAATATCACGGGGCCCGGCCGGGCCCCGTATTTAAGTTAACTTAACATTTTAAAGATATAAAGCATGCATCAGTTTTTTGACCAGCTCCGGTTCAAGATAAACAAGCCTGTATCCTTTTTTGAAATATAGAGAATACAACGCGTTGTCAATCTCTTCAGGTGTTTCGCTCCCGTTAAACTGCAGCGTTCCTATTACTTCAGTTCTCATCACTGTAATCCAGGCCACAAAAAATGGAAGGACCTCCACAAGTGAATCCCAGAACCTTTTATGTTTCAGCCTGGAATATGGAGGTTTATAGAAGGGTGCTTCTATCTGCGAGTGTTCAAAAAAATATGATTTATAGGCATTCCTTTTGCAGATGATATTAACTTTCTGCCCCTGAAACAGGTGTGTCTGAAAGGTCAGTATGGCATCAGGGGGGTGAACAATCCTGCCCTCGGGAAAAAACAGCATCGGCCGCTTATACCCGTTTCTAAGCCTGCTGCGCCATTCCTCCCTGCCCTCTTTTGTGTCCAGGGCCAGCCCCTCGACCATTGAACGGGAGCAGAGCCCCGAATCTATTATAAGTTTTCCGAAGAAGGATTCCTTTGCAGAGAGCAGGTAGGTCGAATCACTCTGATGCAGGTTGGAAAGGAGCAGCGCATCAACACGGGACCTGTGATTGGATATTATGACCGTGCAGAGTCCGCCATCCTCCCGGGCCGTGCCGTCAGGTGGAACTGCCCCTTCTTTGTTTACAGATTTTACATAAATACCAAGACATATAAAATATATAAGGCTTACAAGGCGCGGGTAATTATCGATACTTATGGAGAGGTGCTTCTTTAAAAAAATTCCGATGCCGAATACCAGGAAGAGTAATAACACGCGCGTTAACGCCATTGGTATTATCACGGGAAGGCATATTGTGAAGAGTATTGCGGATCGGTTTTTTTCAAACAGGCTGAAAGTCTTGAATTCCCGCAGATACTCCACACCAAGTGGCGTGACTTTACCGTTATCAACAAAGTCGTTCTCATAAAAGTCACGGTTCCTGAACTGGTAGGTTCTGCCCTTTTCTGTATTCGACAAAGTCATTTTATTAACCTGCCTTTTAATAAATTCACGCTTGCCCGGGCATCTTCAATATAAGAGCGGGCATATTTGTTGTTAAAAAGTCGATCCCTATATCATTGTACCTGCGGGCATTTTCCAGTGTATCGTCCCTTCCATAGCTCCAGATCGCGATTTTAAGACCGCTCTGATGTATTCTCTGCACCCAATCCTTTATTATAACCGGGGAGTTTTCCATATCAAGCCCGTCTATTCCGTTTTCAAGGGCCTCTTTAATGTAAACTTCAAGCTCCTGCATGTTTCTCACATCGGGCCATTTACCGGGCTGAGGTGAAAAAGTTGTAAGATAAAAAGCACGATATGCCGGAAGCCTTTTTTTGAGCCTGTTCAGAAAGGCATGGTCAAAGCAGATGAATGAGATTTTATCGGGCGATATACCCTCTTTCTCAACAAGTTGCGGCAGGTAATCAATTACGCGCGGGTCTGCGCCTGAATTGGCATCACCGGTTTTTATTTCAATAAAAAGGTGTCTGCCGTCGGGTATAGCCCTGAGCACATCCTCAAGCAGGGGTATTTTAACACCCTTCCATTTTTCATGCTTCCAGCTGCCAACGTCTAATTTCTGCAGCTCGCTCCAGTCAGTCTTTTCGACTATAAGGTCAACTCCATTAAGGGCTGTTCTCTTTGTTGAATCGTCGTACATAAGCACGGGCTTGAGGTCCTTTGTCAGAATAATATCACATTCGGCGCCATAGGCACCCTGTTCCCATGCGAGCATCAATGATTCAAGAGTATTTTCAGGAGCATCGTCCGAAGCTCCCCTGTGTCCGACAATCTGCATTATAGTTCCCCCGGATGTGAATAGTTTTAATTTTTATTCTTTACCATAAGATACCCAGGTTTAT
>JAAYBQ010000178.1 GCA_012730035.1 Spirochaetota bacterium | reverse complement strand
TAACCGCGCCTTCGGGTTACTCAACTGCCGCATCATCAGACCCGATATTCATTATAATCGCAAAGGCAGAGAACACATTTGATCTCTTTGAAGATCCGATGTCGGCAATAAAATACTTTGTAAAACTGCCTCAGGGTTCAACTTTATACAACATAGACCTGACCAACACAGGGCTTGTTCCTGGTGACGAAATAAGAATACTTGCACTCTGGGACAGGGATTACACAGGAGGTTTTCCCGACCCCACCGCTGGTGACAAGATCGGGTACTACCAGCATAAAAGTAGTTTATCATATTCCAAGGTTCTGGCAGCAGGAGCAAACTCTGCAAGTTTAACCAATGGATGGAGTTTTGGTGTGAACAAAACGCTGTATAACCACAACGGTCAGTTCAGATTCCAGATTAAACAGAATGGTTTCGGAGCACTCTCTTCAGGTTCTGTTATCGGCAGGGACGCACTCGTTGTAATGATTTATAAAGCCGGTGTTGATGACAAATTCAGCATATTTGAGTGGATACCCAGTTTCGGCATAACCGATATGGATTACATAATCTCTATCGATTATATACACATTAACAATCTTGACGAATGGCACACAGTTGACATGTTCCCCTTTATTTATGACAATATACCAAAAGGTTCATCTCCGCTGCGGATTGAAGACGTTTATATATATGTCATTCTTGATTCCAATAGTAACGGATGGCCTGATAACGGCGAATACCTTGGATATTACTGGACCTGGCTTGGAGTGCCCTATATTTATAATACACAGTTGCCAATGCTTTACCCTACATTATATTATGACAGGGTTAACACTTTAAGCGGAGAGGTTATAAGTATATTCAACAGGCAGTACGAATAGATTATTAGTAAACATAATTTAAAATTTTAATATCCAAAAACAGGAGATAACAATGAAACGACAGATTCTAATCACATCTGCAATAATCCTTGCAACGGCCAACCTGCTCTTTGCCATGACAGGCAGGGAGATTATAAATAAATCGGAACAGCAGGCCAAGCCTAAAAGCGCAAAGACAAAAGTCATAATGAATATATACAAAGGGAGCAGCGTCAATTCCAAAGAATTCATACTTATGCAGAAAACAACAAAGAGCGGTGACAGGGTGCTGATAACCTTTACCAAACCGACACAGATAAAGGTACTTACCCATACACGTACTGACGGCGAGGATGACCAGTGGCTTAGACTTTCGTCAGGCAAGGTTAAAAGAATTGTTGGCGGCGACAAGAGTGAAAATTTTGTACAATCGCACATGACCTACGAGGACCTTGAAAGCAGGGACATCGATAACTATAACTACAAAACACTGGCAGATACAAAAGTAAATGGCGATGCCTGTTATGCAGTTGAAGCAGTGCGTAAAAAGGGAATTCTAACATACAGCAAGTACATACTGCATGTTAGAAAATCAGACTTCCTGGTTGTAAAAATAGATTTCTATCAGAAGGATAAAATTTTCAAGTCACTTGAAAACCAGAACATTACAAAGATCAACGGCATACTCACTCCCATGAAGATTGTTGTCACAATGGCCGACGGTTCAGGCAGGACCGAGCTTATTGTAGAGAAAGTTCTGTACAACATCGAAATAGCGGATTCAGCATTCTCAAAGGACGCATTGCGTTAAACCAGTCCTGCTGCGCCCGGGCCATGACCACGAATAAACTTTTCAGGCCGCAGACAAACGCATCCAGGTTATGGGTTGCAGCAGGAGAATTATGGCCCCCCTTCTGCAACCAGATGATCATAGAAGGTGACGGTTCAATCGAACTTTCAGAATTGCGCCGCGCAGTTGAAGAAGCATCAAGCCTTAATCCCGGTTCACGCCTTATACTGAAAAATTCACTGTTACATGAACGATGGATCGATTCAGAAGAAACACCCCCTGTAAGGGTTGTTGACGGGTCAGCATGGTCCGGATACAACATGAATGGCGCGCCATTCCTTGGTGACAGGCTTGATATCCGTTCAGGCCCTTCATGCGAGGTACTCCTTGTGACCGGAAGTAAATTTCGAATCTGTTTCAGGACTCATCATGCTGTTATGGATGGCAGGGGAACTTCAACCTGGGCCGAAGATGTTTTCCGCGTACTTCGCGATGAAAAACCTGCAGGTTCGGAATACACGACAACTGAAAATGAACTTCTAAACCTGCAGAAAAAATCACAAAATGAAGCTCCCGAACGATATATACTGCCTCTGGAAAACCCGGGTGAGGGAAAGGGTTTTACATGGTTCAGAAAAAAAATAACCGGAAGATTCAGGGAACTCCTCCCCTCAGTCATGATGCTTGCTGCTTCTGAAGCATGGCGGTATAGCGATGGAAAAGTCCGCATAGCCATACCCATAGATTTACGTAACCGGAAAGAAGGACTGCGCTCAACAGCCAATCTTACAAATGCAATTTTTTTTAATATAGACAAAAACACCACTCCGGCTGAACTCGGCAATCAAATAAAACGCCGTATTCATGACAGAATTGATGGTATTCTTACATGGGAGGACCACATATTAAAATTCGTCCCGGGTTTTATTCTTAAATCCGCACTGTCAAGGGAGGCAGCATCGACCAGGCAGACCGGGCTTTACCGCATATCCGCCGTTATATCAAACATGGGGAGGATCCCTCTGGAAAATTTTACAACACCGGCGTTTAATCCGGAATCGATATTTTTTGTACCTCCTGGTAATGAACTTGCGCCTGTGTTTATAGGCATACATGGAACCGATACGGGCATAGAAATATTTCTGACTGTACCGGCCGGCCATGATATCTGCAACAGGGCCGAAGAATTTCTTGAACGTCTCTCGGCAGGATTAAAATCTCAGTGCGTGGAGACCTGAAATGCCAACCGGACACATCTACACCAGAAAAATGTCCTACAATGAAAGAATGTTTGCGGCCGCAGACCGAATATGCCCTCCGGTTGTCAATCAGCTTCTATTTGACGGAGAAGGTTTTCTTGACATTGGATTATGGCGCGATGCCGTTGCAACTGCGTCAGCAGCCAATCCGGGAAGCAGGCTGGTACTGCGAGGATTAAGCGGGTACAGTAAGTGGATCGATAGCGGCGAAAATCCCCCGGTTATCGAAATTAACGCTGAAGGCTGGGATGGGATGGGTCCAGCTGGAGCCCCGTTCCTTCAGGATAAAATGGACCTTCGCAAAGGTCCGCTCTGCCAGGTCCTTCTTTTACGGGGCAACCCGCTGCGGGTATGCTTCAGAACACACCACTCCATCATGGACGGCAGAGGAACTCTTGCATGGGCGGAGGATATATGCAGCGTACTCCGGGGTGAAAATCCCGCTGGCACATCATCCACCATCTCAGATGTCGAGCTCGCCAGATCTGCCAGAACCGATTACCGGACGCCATTCGCCAGGGACAGCATTGCCCCCACAGGAGATGCAGCGGATAATCTGCAGGGAGTAACATGGAAACGCATTATTATCCCTGGAAAATTCAGGAATATTCTGGGTCAGGTCGCAATACTGACCGCGAAAGAGGCATGGAGACATGGAGATGGTCCTGTACGATTTTCTATCCCCGTTGACCTGCGTCAGCATATACCCGGACTTAGATCAACCGGAAACCTCTCAATAGCAATTTACATTGAAATAAGCCGGAACTCAACACCCGAATCTGTTTCAGCTGATATAAAAAATCAGCTCACCGAAAAACGCGATTGCCTGCTGGACAGGTCCGATCATATTATCAGCTACATCCCCCTTCGACTGCTCACAGCAATCGGCAAAGCCAGGCTTACAACGAACTTCATGAAAGGCAAATACGGCTCGTCCGGAATAATCACGAACATGACACAGGTTCCTCTCGCCCCATTCAGCGGCGGCGGATTTACCGCAACCAGATTCTGGGGAATTCCCCCTGCATTCGAAAATGTACCATACTTTATGGGAATGACCTATACCTCCCATGACCTGCAGCTTGTACTTACCATGCCGAACAGACTTGCGGACAAAGGCAGAATTGACAGATTACTTGACAATATCCGCTCGGGACTGCAGCAGGCATAAGTTCATGTACACCAGGCCTCTTTCGTTTAATGAACGTTTTTTTCTTGTGACCGACAGGATCACTCCCCCTTTCTGCAACCAGATGATCTTTGAAGGGGACGGTGTATTTGACGAAATCCAATGGAGAAATGCTGTTGAGACTGCGTCACAGGCCAATCCCGGCAGCAGGGTGGTTTTAAAGGGAGCCCTTTCATTTTCAAGATGGATCGATTCGGGGGTGGCGCCGCGGCTTCGCATCGTTGATGCATGCGGCTGGGAAGGCATGGGTGATGTTGACGCACCGTTCCTCAGAGAGCGCCTTGACCCTTTTACCGGGCCAACTTGCGAAGTGGTACTTGTCAAGGGGGACAGGCTTCGCGCTGT
>JAAYBQ010000177.1 GCA_012730035.1 Spirochaetota bacterium | reverse complement strand
CCGTGAATGTAACAATAGCGAAAAACACGGCAAAAGCCATTACATCATTTATACTGGATGGCGAAGCTGCGGTAATAGATGAAGACTCAGGTACAATAACTGCAGTATTCCCGCAGACAAAAAATATAACAGCTCTTATAGCCACATTCAGCACGACTGGTTCAGCTGTGACCGTAAACGGAGTGGAACAGGTAAGCGGGACTACTATAAACGATTTTACATCAGGACCTGTATACAGGGTAAGCGCAGAGGACGGGTCACAGAGGGATTATGCAGTTTCGGTTACACGAAGCGCCGATGTTACGGGACTCTGGAATTTTGACGGTACTGGTACAGGCGACTATACAGTTTTTGAAGCGGTTACGGTTCCGGGTATTACCGGTTCGGCCCTGCAGTTCGACGGGTATAATGACTATGTACTTGTTCCTGACAGTGATGACCTGACACTTGCAAAAGCGGGCAGTATCGAGGTTATGATAAAGGTTATTGAACACACACCATTCGCAGGTATTGTCCACAAAGGGGAAAAACCCGATTTCAGTGACGAATCTTTCAGTCTGCAATCCTGGGACACACCCGGTAAGCTCAGATTTTTAGTAACCAACAAAAAAGATCGTCAGTCATGGATAGACAGCGATACCGTACTTGAGACTGACAAATGGTACCATATTGTTGCAACATGGGACCTTGACACAGGCACCATCTGCATATACATAAACGGTTCACTTGATATTGACGGCCCAATTAAAACAGGCCCTCTGCGTGACAGTGACGGCGCTCTTGTAATCGGAGCCCAGCTTCCGGTTCAGTATAGTTCATCTCAGGGCAATCTGGGATTTAACGGACTGATAGACAGGGTACAGCTGCTGAACAGGGCACTTTCAGCGGATGAAGTTGCCGCACATTACGCAGCGTACGCACAAGAGGAGAGCGGACTGACCGCATTTATACTCAAGGTGGCACCGCAGAACAGGCAGATGCTGCTTGCCCTGTTTGTTGTTATAGCCGTAGTGACAGGCGGTCTGTGGACAAAAAACATGCTGAGGCGTAAAAAACAGGCATAACATTTAACCTGATAAATACTCCATGAGCTTATACCAGGCCATGGAGTATTTAATTCAGCAATTGATTAATAACACTGCCCGCAACAACCGGCACATAGATCTCTACATATACCGTATATAAAATTTTCAGCTTTTAATCACACAATTTAACAAACAGAACAGGGTTAATTCCTTAACCTTTTGCAGAATAAAATGCTTAACCCCGCCCGCAGCTTAAGACGGAGGGGGGAATTAAAACAACCTTATAGCACGAATAAGTATTTTTAAGAATAATTACTGTAAATAAAAGAGTTTTTAAAAAAAATAGTTTAAAATTATTATCATAAAATATTAATTGTACGGATTATCTATCATATTATACAGAAGAAATTGTCTTATTCTTAATTACGGTCTTATAAAAATATAAAAAACTCAAAATAAAACGGAGAACTGAAATGTTCGATAATCTTTACGATTTTTACAAAAAAACATGCGAACAATACTCTGACGGAATACTATTCAACGGAAACATAACCTACGCAGAGGGTTTTACGATCGCAGAACAGCGTGCTGCGTTTATTCAGTCCGAAGGATTTAAAAAAGGTGATGTAATTGCACTGCTGGCAGTGAGCAACCACGAATGGGTACTGACATATATGGCCATAGGAATGATGGGGGGGATTGTTCTGCCGCTTGACGTAAACCTGCCCGCTTCCCAATACCCGGTGATGCTAAAAAAAATGAAGGCAAAAGCAGTCTTCATATCTGACGGGTACAAAGGCAGGGCAGGCAGGATTAAGACCTACAGCGTGGCCCTGGACAAATCAATTGAAAAAAAGAAAAAACTTAAAGTACCCTCAATGACGCCGGGCGACATCGCAAGCTTTTTATTTACATCGGGAACTACCGGCGACCCGAAGATTGTAACCCTGACACATAAAAATATTTTTGCAACCGGAAAGGCCAATGCCGAAAGGTCACACATGTCCGTTAATGATATTTTTCTCTGCCTGCTCCCGCTCTATCATGTCTATGCACTGATCGCCTGTTTTGCCGGCCCGTTTGCGCATGGTGTTTCATTTGTCTGGCAGACATCGCTTAAAGGCCCGGACATCATGAAGAGCCTTGCCGGGAACCCGATCACCGTGTTCCCCGCAGCTCCGCTCCTCTGGGAGATGTTCATGGACGCCATTATAAACAAGGTTAAGGCCGAATCGAACTTCAAGTACAAACTCTTTACATTCTTCCTGGAATACGGCACCTTTATGCGTAAAATCGGTCTGTCACCGGTTGTAAACAAAATATTCGACCCCGTCCACACCATATTCGGAAGGAACCACAGGTTCTTTGTAAGCGGCGGCGCCCCCCTGAAAAACAAATACAGAAAATACTACAAGAGCATGGGATTCACCCTTGTTGAAGGATACGGCTTATCTGAAACTACAGGGCCGATCTGTCTGCCTGACCCCGGACACAATCCCCTGGGATCAGTCGGGCCTGCTACTGCAGGGAACCAGGTCAGGATTGTCAATTTCAATGAAGACGGTGTGGGTGAAATCTGTTTTAAAGGCGACTCAGTGATGCCTGGATATTATAAAAATGATGAAGCCAACAAAAATGCTTTCGATGATGAGGGATTCTTCCATACAGGCGACCTGGGAAAACTTGATAAGAAAGGTAACCTGTATATTACAGGCCGTATAAAAAACGTAATAGTGCTCTCGTCCGGGAAAAATATCTATCCCGAAGAACTGGAATCATACTACAAGCAGTCTTCTGCAATAGAAGAGATTGCAGTCTTCGGTCTTGATAAAGGTGGTGATGAACATGTCTTCGCAGTTATAGTTCCTGTGCTCAAGTCGGAGAAAAGCTTTGACCTTGTTAAAACTGAAATAAACAGGCTTAACAAGGGCCTGCCTGGTTACAAGATAGTGAATGATTTCGCCATATCTTTTGACAAGCTCCCGGTAAATTCAGCACGGAAGGTTGTGTACAGCCAGGTTAAGGAGCTTCTTGCGAAGGGTGTGTACATGGAACACGAAAATGACAATACTGTTCTG
>JAAYBQ010000176.1 GCA_012730035.1 Spirochaetota bacterium | reverse complement strand
GTACATACGCCCTATGATCTTAACAGGATAATAAATAAAGGTGATGGGGAAGTCGTTCTTGGCTACAGGCGTAATGGTGAAGATAAAACGACATCATTTAAACCGGTGGTTAAGGATATCTACACAATCACATCACCTGACATGAAAAAGAGGGATGTGATTCCAGGCAACGAGGAATTCGAATCGCTGATAGCTTCGGGTTCTGTTAAAATTGACGGCAAACTTATATCCTCTTACTCTGAGTTCAGAAAGGAAATCGAAAAGGCTTCCGGCAGGGATGTTCAGCTGGACGTAGAGAACAGACACATAGCCGGCAGGGCCACTGTTGAACGAAGGCCCATGATGGGTGCCGAGCTGGCTTTTGCGGGAAACTTTGACATGGCTTTTGTGCAGTACGGCGCGGCTGAAAGTTTTGCGCGGTCATTTACTGAAGCCTGGGATTTTCTCGTTATGAACATTAAGGGTTTTGGTATGCTCTTCAGGGGCAAGCTTGACCTGCAGGAGAACCTGTCGGGGCCCATAAGAATGGTGATGATAGCGGGTGATGTTCTTTACTACAGGGGCGTGGCTGATTTTATTCTTCTTATGGCGAAGATTTCTATAATACTGATGTTCATGAACCTTCTGCCTATCCCGGCAGTTGACGGCAGTCACATACTATTCTACCTGATTGAAGCTGTAAGAGGCAAGCCGATAAATGATGCCCTGATGGCAAGGATAATGACCTTCGGCATAGTCTTTCTTATAGTTCTGGGAGTGCTTGTTATAATAAATGACATATCGATGATACCGGCTGTGCAGAATCTGTTCCGGTAACATTTAAATGTTTGTTGCGGAGTTAATATTATGATTAAAATGAAAATGTGGGGCAGTAGCACTACCTTCAATGACGAGGTAATTAAAGCGCTCAAGTCTCAGGAAGAGGGTGAGATACTTCCTGACGACGGGGTCTTTGCATCTATATATGAACAATTGAACGGCCCCAGTATCGCGCTGATGGTATGTACAGATAAAGAAACGCAGTACATATATATTGATAATGATGAATTCATATCTCTTGTGAAGAATGCCCGGCCGGAATGGGTTCTCGGTGTGGACAAGAACCTTGTCAGACTGATGATGATGTATAACGTAAACGGCAGCCAGCTTCTTATTAGTTTTGTTTATGACCTTACGGATGACACAAACAAAAACGCCATAAAACTTCTTGTAAAAAAGAAGGAATTTAACCTGAATTACCTCAATATGCTATACGGAGGGCTTGTGCTTGAAGGCAGGGCAAAGTTCAGGCTACCTGAGCATATTATTGATGGATTGAAGCAGCTTAAATAAATTTAATAAAAAAAAGGCATTGCCCTCGCAATGCCTTCTGACCTTTTATCCTTACCAGATATCCATTCTGCCAGGTGCCGCCCCGCCGCCTGAAGCGGCGGGATGTATACGCTTAGTTATGGGTAATCTGGATTTTTTTCGGCTTAACCTTTTCAGTCTTGCTGAGCAAAATATTAAGCACTCCATTTTCAAGTTTTGCCTCGATTTTATTCCGGTCTATCTCGTTGCCGACCCTGAATGCCCTGTAAAAATCTCTCGTGCCGAACTCAGAGTATTTAAGGGTATCTTCCGTTTCTTCATCTGCGGACTTAACAGTAACCCTGAGTTCATCGTCTTCAATTACTATATCGATATTCTCCCTTGCTGCGCCCGGTACCTCCATCTTGAGTGAATAGTTGTCAGGAGTCTCGCAGATGTCAGTAAGTGGAATATAGACCTTTTTCTGTTCACCATTCGCGTAAGTAACATTCCTTTCTATCATAATGTGCCTCCTTAGTTAATCTCAATTTTTTTAGGTTTCGCTTCTTCTGATTTCTGGAGAGTTATAGTAAGCACACCATTAATCAGATCAGCCTTTACGGTTTCGGTGTTTACCCGGTACGGGAGCTTTATGGACCTTTTAAATCCACCGAATCTCCTCTCCTTTCTTATATAAGTATCTGCGGAATAATCACTCTTCTTTTCACCGCTTATAACCAGGTTGTCCTCGATAATCTGCATGTCAATATTATCAGGCTCAATTCCGGGAACCAGTGCCCTGACAATAACCCTGTCATCGGAACTGTATATTCTTACCGGCGGCATACCTGAAACCGGTTCATACGCAGTCTCCCTGAAAAAGTCATCAAAGAGACCCTTTAACTGGAACATGTTATCAAAAAGATTATAGTTATACATGGCTTACCTCCCTAGTGTATATCGATTTTAATTTTTCTGGATTCATCCGTTTTCGGTTTCTCAATTGTTACTTTAAGAACACCGTTTTTAAGCTCAGCCTTCACGCTATCTGAATTAACACCGTCAGGCAGTGAAATAGATCTTGAAAAAGAACCGAATCTTCTTTCGCTTACAAAACAGTTTTTACCGGAAGATTCTTTCTTTTCTTCGCGCCTTGTACCCGATACTGTTAAAACATTGTCCTGAAGATTCAGGTCAAGATCCTTCTCTTCGATCCCGGCAACATCCGCTTTGATGTGGATGTGTTTATCATCCTCGTAAACATCAACAGCAGGAAGCCATTCGGAATCGAACATTGACGCAGTTTTCAGGTTGAAAAAATCATCAAATAGCCTGTCAATTCCGTACCTGAGTGCGCCTGGATCAGCCGTGAGGCTGTTGTTTCGTTTTGTTATTCCAAATTTCATAATCAACCTCCTGTAAGTACTCATTTTATTGTTAGCACTCATTATTGTTGAGTGCTAACAATAAAATACAAAAGGTGTACTTTTTCGTCAAGCATAGATTTTATTTTTTTCTTAAATTTTTGAATTTTTTTTTAAAAGGGGTAAATTCAGGTGATACAATGTAAGTTTTAAGTTTTTATTGACACGGACGGTAAAATGGTAATATTAGTTATAATAGATTATTAAGTATATTAATCCAGTAAAGGAGCTATGACATGGCATCATACTACAGGACTATTGATGGCAAAAATTATGACAAGGCCATACTTGATATGGCAAAGGCCAGTGTGGCAGGACAGGGTGACGGTCGCATATCTCTGAATGATGCGAAAAAAATTGTCAGGCTGATACAGGATGGAGGCAAAGTTACAGATGTTGAAAAGAGAAGCCTGCAGTACGTATTAAAAAAATACAAATTTACCGATACTGCGCAGGAGCATATTAAAAATGCTTTGGGTAAAACTGCTGCTGTAAAGGATAATAAAAAGTTAAAAGCTGCTGATACTTCAACCGCGCGTAAAACGGCCAGTGATAATAAAAACCTGGCAGCTGCAGCGCTAAAATCCGAACAAGTTGATAAAGTT
This sequence comes from Spirochaetota bacterium, assembly GCA_012730035.1. GTDB lineage: Bacteria > Spirochaetota > UBA4802 > UBA4802 > UBA5550 > JAAYBQ01. The sequence continues at coordinate 3,072 of JAAYBQ010000176.1, read as the reverse complement.
CATGTAATGGACCAGACGGGTTCAACAGCAAAAAAGAATGGCGGGCTGTGGAAAATCCTGCTGATACTGCTTCTTCTTATTCTTCTGCTGCTGGGTATCTATTATCTTTATATGAAGTTTAAGAACAGGGGGATTGATCAGGTTCCCGGTACGGCAATTCAATCCGACAGCTCAATAAACGCTGTTGATGAACAGAAAAGCGCAGAAGAATTTAAATCGGCCCTGCTGCAGGAAACCCCTGAAGAAATCAGCCCTGCTGAAATTAACGATGGCAAAACCAGGTATGTTATTAAAGAGGGGGATACCCTGGTGAAAATAAGTACCGAGCATTACAATGATTATAAGAAGTGGGAGCTTATCTGGAAGAATAATAAAGGTGTTTTAAAAAGCCCCATACTTATATTCCCCGGACAGGTGATTGTTCTTCCTGAAGATAAATAAAACCGCAGGTAAATGAGTCCCTGTCATTCGCCGGCAGGGACTTGTCTGTTTATTTTTCTAAAGACAGGCACAAGAAGGCAATACAGAAAAAGCGTAACCGGTATGGTTATAATCACCCAGATTATAATACCCTGCAGATTCGTGTACCAGATCATATTTAGCGCGCTTAAAAATCCATCATCAAAGATATGTGTAATTCCTGAAATTGTCAGCCCCGCTGCAGAGCGCCCCAGTATCATTTCGCCAGCCCGGATAAAGGGGATGTAGAGTAAAAGCTGCAGCGGGTAGGCAACATAGTTAACAATCTGGATTGCGGCAATATTGAGGTCAAGGGCCAGTGCTATGATAGCGCATATCGCTGTTGATACACCCACAAGTGGAATTATGCCGATTATAAAACCTAGCGCAACGGACAGGGCCAGTTTTTCAGGAGTAATCCCCTGTTTTAGCAGGTCGGCCATGGGGGACAATATTTTCTGTTTAATAAAGGTGCTCATTTTTCAGGGTTTGCTGAATCCTTTCTTCAGCATTTCCACATCAAGGGGAAGTGTCATCAGATTTTCTATTATAAGATCGCAGTTTTCTATTTCATCAAGCCGGTTCAGCCTGACCGATTTTATGTAACCGTTGCATGTGTGGCATGCGTCAACCCTGTAGCGGTCGTTCCCCTCTTCAGAAAAATACTCCAGTTTTTTCTGGTCTGATTCACCGCATATTGCACATGAAATTCTGCGGTATGCCCACAGGTTTTCGCACAGGCCGCAACTGAGGTAGCGTTTTCCCTCTTTTTCGCCTGAAAACAGGGCCATGTCAGGATAATACCCGCAGAAAGGGCATGTTTTTTCCCTGTGTGTTTCCGGGTCTGCCGTATAATGCTTTTCCCTTAATGCGATGAAAAGGGGTTTGAGACAGTTGACCACAAGAAAGAGGAATTCCTCATGGCCGATCCCTGCGGAGGCTGCAAGCTGTTCAATTTTTGAATTGTCCATTATCAGCAGGGATTCAATGATGCCGGCATTGGCGGAGTCATGTTTTAGTAGTTCAAGGGCATGGTCAAAGTTAAGGCCCGGGTTGTGTTTGCTGATAATGGCGGCAAGTTCTGTAAGACTTGACAGATATAGTTGATTCGAAGGCAGCACGTTCTGCAATGATGCAGTATCCAGAACAGGTTCAGTTCCTTCGTCGCGAATTTCAACCTTCGGGAGTTCTGCTGCCCATCTGTTGGCTGTGGTGAACTGGTAATCGAAAATATCGGCGTAGAAGTTTATATTTGCTTCAGTGAGCATACCCTGTTGAAGTATTTTTTCTTTGTTAAGTTCAAGATTCGTATTGTGGTTTTTCATTTTTTTCCAGTTTTTATTGTATTTTGTTTAATAACGGTATTTCTATTTTGTGCGCACGGGTATAAGTGTTTTAGCCTGCCGGTTTTAATCAATAATAATTAGTCGTCTAAGTTTAAAAAAATGGTATTTCGGTATGCGAAAGGTGCGTTTTTCAAGTTTTAAGTTTTGTCGGATTAATTTTAAAATCGTGGCAGGATAGAATTCCGGGAGGGACGAAGCCCTCCCGGGGATGAATTTAAACTGTAAGTTTTTTTGCCACTTTATAAGCTGTTTTCTTGAGCATCTTGTTGCGGAATGTAAAGAGGTCAAGAAGCGCGTATGTGTCGTGGATAGCTTTTACTTCTGTAATGCTGACCGGTTTAGGATCAACGGGCAGTCCGTATGCCTCAGGTGCATCCTTGAGTATGGTTATTACACCAAGTCCGCCGAACTGGTCAAGGCCGTATATGCTTGCTTTAGGGAAGTCTTTTTTGACAACCTCAAGCCTTGCCTTGGCTCGTTTGATTATTTCCGGCCTGCTGGCATAAGTGAGCGCTCCCATGGGGCATACCTTTGCGCATGCGGGTACAGCACGTTTGTTGACTGTACAGGCGTGGCATTTGTATGACTTGTATTTTCTGAGGGGCTGCTCTGTGCCGTACTGTGAGAGGTCCTCTTCAAGTACATGAGGAACATGGTATATACATGCGTTTACGCACGCGCCGCAACCTATGCACTTGTCCTGGTCTATTACTGTCCAGCCGTCAAGCTTGTATATGGCCTTTTCAGGACATACGCGTTCGCAGTTGGCAACTGTACAGTGATAGCACTTCTTGTGCATGATTGTCCACACCGGTTTTTCCTTGTTGGACATGTCCACGGGGAAAAACTTTACGTGGTTAAATGTAATGGCTGAAAGTTCAGCCGGGTTTGTGTATTCCGGGCCTGCAAAGAATTCTGTCTTTTCGGCCGGGAGATTGTTCCACTGCTTGCAGGCAACCTGGCACGCACGGCATCCTGAGCATTTTGTTGTGTCTACGAGAAATGCATTTCCGCTCATGTTATGCCTCCTTCCTGATGTTTACAAGAAATGCTTTAAATTCAGGGATCTGTGTGTTTGCATCCCCGATTGACGGTGTAAGCATGTTACATGCGTCACCTGATACTCCGCAGCCTGCGCCGAAATGCCAGATCATACCTACCATTTCAACGGTTTTACCCTGAACCTTCATGGGCTGAACCCTTTCGGTTACAAGAGCATAGGCGCTTACTGTACCCCTGCTGTTGAAGATGCTGACCTTGTCACCTG
>JAAYBQ010000175.1 GCA_012730035.1 Spirochaetota bacterium | reverse complement strand
CGTTTCTTACAATTCCCGGCTGGAGACCCATTCTGTCATTACCATCTTTAAAGAGAGCGGTATAATATGCGGCAAGCGCTTTATGCGCTTCGGCCTGATATTCAGTATAGACCAGGTTGCCATCTTTATCAAGCCGGTTGGTTTTAATCTCTTTAGTGACGGCCGCTGTGAGAAGGGCTTTTTTTTCAGCGTCAAGATTATCAAATTCGTTTTGAGTAAAAAAAAAAGCTTTATCGGGTGAAACTTTTTCATAACGTGCTGCAAGGTAAAGTCCCATGCGGTGGAGATAATCCGCAGACCAGTCAGGGGCAAGATATGAGCCATGACCCCAGATGGTGCCTATATGCTGCCCCCCCCTGCTGAAGTAATAGTTCTGCCCTGCCATGATATCTTTACCGGTAAAGAGAACCTCGCCGCTGACGCTCTTTACCGTATCAGGAATTGGCGGCTTCTCCTTCTTTATCATATAACCGCCGAAGATCAATACACCAAAACATAGACCGAGGATGAATAACAAAACTGCTCTTTGCTTTACACTTTTCATTGCATTCTCCTTTTTATACAGCTGATGATTCTATTTTTTTGATTCTGAAAGTTTAACCACAAGAAATCTGGCTAAGGTATCAGATTCATTATAGACACAATGAGGTATGTCCGCAGGGCTTTCTATTATAGAATCGGCTGACACTTGTACCTTTTCATCGCCAATTTCAATAGTTGGTTTTCCTTGCAGAATATAAAATACGACATCTACCGGCGTAACATGAGACTTCAGGCTCTCTCCGGGATTAAGAGCCATATGAATTACTGTGGCCTGCGGAGATTCAAAGATTTTTTTTGCCGAGACGTTATGCGGATTACTGAATGTATTTAATTCTGCAACGCTTGTTATTTTCATTTTATTTTTCCTCAATTATTTAACAGATTAAAATGGAATGTGTGAGCTATATGCCAGGGATCACACATTTTACCCGATTTTTATTTTATACTTTCTGCAAAGTTTCTGCCATATTCCACGCAGAGAGCTTCACCCTCATTATCGGGTGTCCATAGGACTTTAATACCATCGTTCAATAATTCAAATCCGGACTTAAGTGCCAGATCATTTAGCATCTTTACAGATTCACCACTCCATCCATAACTGCCGAAAGATGCCGCTTTTTTATTTCTGAATTTTAAACCTCTGACCTCCTCCATCAGTCCCGCCATGGCCGAAAGTATCCCGTTGTTGATAGTTGACGACCCGAAAAGAACACCTTTCGATTTAAAAATTTCAAGAATTACATCGTTTTTATCACTTCTTGATATATTATACATTTTAACATTAACTTCATTATCAGCCTGTCTTATTCCCTCCATAATTTTTTCAGCCATTACTCTTGTATTCTCCCACATGCTGTCGTACACAAGAGTAATCTGGTTTTCCTGATAATTATCAGCCCACCCCAGATATTTTTTTATAATCTGTACCGGGTCTTCTCTCCAAATAACTCCATGACTTGGACAGATCAAATCAACCGGGAGATTAAACGAGAGTACCTCATTAATTTTTTTAGTAACCAATGGACTGAACGGAGTTAGAATATTCGCATAATATTTTATGCATTCAATAAACAGTTCATTCTGATCGACCAGATCATTAAACATATATTCAGAGGCATAATGCTGTCCGAATGCATCATTGCTGAAAAGGATATTGTCACCTGTCAGATAACACATCATACTATCAGGCCAGTGAAGCATTGGTGCCTCAATAAAGATCAGCTCCTTGCTCCCGAGACTCAGCTTGTCCCCTGTTTTAACTACATTCAGATTCCAGTCTTTATGATGCTGCCCCTTTATAGACTTTAAACCGCTGGCAGTACAGTAAATCGGTGTATCAGGAATATGACTCATGAGCTCGGTAAGAGCTCCGCTATGGTCTATCTCCGCGTGATTTACAATAATATAATCTATTTTTTTAAGGTCGATTTCGCTCTTCAGGTTTTCAACATATTCCTTAGCGAAGGGTTTCCACACGGTATCAATAAGAGCAACTTTATCCTCTCTGATCAGATATGAGTTATATGTTGATCCTTTATGGGTTGAGTATTCATCTCCGTGGAATTTGCGAAGATCCCAGTCAGTTTTACCCACCCAGTAAACATTATTTTTTATTGGTCTGTTCATCTGTATTTTCTCCTTTCCTATTTTTTTAAATATTTTCTGTTAAACTCTTCCAGCTGTTTATGAAGCTCTTCGTGTTTCCCTTTACCTATTACATTCTCTTCAAATTCCTCAAATTCCACCAGCAGCTCTTTGTGTTTCGCTTCGGAGAGTTTTGCGTCACCCATCGGGAAAAGTACTGTATTCTCTTTTTCGATATGGGAACGTAATAGTTCGACATAACCTTTAGCTGCTTTAACAAAGCCTTCTTTATCTGATATTATTTCTGACACAGAGCTCTGCATCTCTTTAATAAATGCTCTGCCGGCATCATGCTCGGATAACATCACACCTATGGGGCCGTTTGCCCTGGGAATACCTGCAGATTCAATCGCGGGGAAATAAAAGCCCTCTTCTTTACCATGATGACACTTATCAGCAAAAAGTTTAAGAAACTCTATCAGTTCAATAATATCACCGGGTGGAACATCTTTACCCTCATGAACCCTGTCCGATATTTCATCAAGCACTCTCAGCGCAAAAAGAATTGCGTCATGTTCGTGAACTAAATCCTGACTCGAGTAATTCATAATATCCTCCGAACTTACAGAAATATATTTGATAGAATAGGAACTTAAACAGAAAAAATCAAATAAAACATGACTTAGGTCAATGTGTTGTATAATATTTGTGTTATTATTCAATTATAGTACAGTAACTTGATGAATAAATATAATTGAGGTTCATTGTGAAGGAGTACATATCACCGCATTGCCGGATTCAAGGATGCGCAGGATCTGAGAAATGCCGCAACGCTGTAATTGATTATGATTCTATACTTGAAGATATATCATTAACAGCAAAAAAAATTGAGTTTCCTTCGTATAATTCTGACGTGAGCGAAAACAAAATACTTAGTCACCGCTTATTTTCAATGTCAGCATCGTTTTGTCCCAATGCATGTTCCCGCCCGCAGATTGCGGATTTTGGGATTATTGCCTCTTCTATTGTTCAAGTGACAGACGCCGGATGTACCGGCTGTAATGCATGTATTGAATCGTGCCGGGAGGATGCCATAAGATTTCCAACACCGGCAACTCCGGAGATCATCAGAGAAAAATGTCTTCATTGCGGAAGCTGTTCATCATCATGCCCCTCTGGAACTATTTCAGTCTTTAAGACCGGTTACCGCATTTTTATCGGAGGCATGATGGGGCGACATCCAATGCTCGCCGCGGAGCTTCCACATATATATGACAGAGATACTGTTATTGAACTTTTTAAAATCTGTTTTGAAATCTATAATGATCTTTTTTATTCAGGGCTTCGTTTCAGAAATATGATTCTACGGTATCCGGAAAAATTGCCTATTTCTCTGAGAGAGATTTTTTTAACTGCTCTAAACGGAGAATCCCGCATTAAAAGCGATACATCTAAACAACAGCAAACAGTTACGCTTTCAGAGGAAAATTATAAATGAATATATTATTAATGTTATGCGGTACACTAGCCATTATTTTGTTTGCAGCACATTACCTGCGGTCGGGGGATATATCCATTGTCTTTGCCATGCTCGGTTCAATTACTTTTGTTTTTATAAAGCGGCGATGGAGCAGATACATCACGGCCATGATCCTCGCTGCCGGAATTCCGGTGTGGATAATGACATCTTCAGGAGCTATTCAGCAGCGGATCGCTTCAGGGTTACCATGGATCAGATTAAGTATGATAATGTGTCTGGTGATTTCATTTTTTATTCTTATCTCTTTTTTGTGTTTTAAGTCTGTTAAAAATATAAAGGAGAGGGAGACAGACTTGTGGGCCGGTGCCGCAGTATTGCTTACTGTGTTTCTTCTTGTTATAGGGAGATGGAAAGCCCCCTATCAGATGATTCTCTTAGACCGCTTTATTCCCGGTAGCGGTATGACTGAAATTGTCCTTCTTGGCATTTACTCCGGGTTTATTACAGAACTTTTTCTGACTTTGAAAGATACATCAAAGCTCAGAATGTGGATATGGGCTGGATTTTCTGTGATCTTTTTTCAGCAGTTTATACTGGGAATTTCAGGTATAGATCAGTTTCTGATGACCGGGAATCTGCACATCCCGGTACCGGCT
>JAAYBQ010000174.1 GCA_012730035.1 Spirochaetota bacterium | reverse complement strand
CCTTTGAGCGGTACCGTGCATGCGGCCCCGCATTACTTTTCTGTGTTTGACTCTTTTTGGCATTAACATAGCAGTTTACCTTCTCAATGTTCACTTTATCTGGTTTTTCTTTTTACGGAATACTTGTCGTCTTCCTCGTCCTGATCTTTAGACAGAACATCACCGTTATACAACCAGACTTTTACCCCGATCAGACCGAATGTTGTCAGGGCTTCTGCTGTTCCGTAATCTATATCAGCCCTTAATGTATGAAGCGGGACACGACCTTCTTTGTAAGTTTCAGTTCTGGCCATTTCCGCGTTGTTAAGCCTGCCCGATACCATAATCTTTATTCCAAGAGCACCGCTTCTAAGAGCGTTAGTCATTGCCTGTTTAACAGCACGCCTGTAGGGAAAACGACCTTCAATCTGTGAGGCAACCTGTTCAGCAATAAGCTTGGAATTTTTTTCAGGTTTTTTTACTTCTATAATATTTATATATACAGTTTTTGAAGCAAGTTTCTGGAGCTGATTTTTAAGGTCTTCAATATCAGCACCTTTTTTACCAATCAGAACACCGGGACGGGAAGAATTTATATTAACATTTACCCTGTCAGGAAATCTTTCAATAGTAACCTTTGCTATACCTGCGCTTTTCTTTTCTTTCGCAACAAATTTCTTGATTTTAAGATCTTCATGCAGATTTTTTGCAAACTGCTTTTTTTCATCATACCATACAGAATCCCATGTACGATTAATGCCGACCCTTATGCCTATTGGATTTACCTTCTGACCCATCTTTTTATCCTATTCTATTAATTTTCATCTGATAATACTATTGTCAGGATACTTGTTCTTTTACGTATCCTCCCGGCCCTTCCCCTTGCTCTCGCATGAAATCTTTTGAGAGTAGGTCCTTCATCAACAGCTATCTTCTTGATATATAAAGTATCTTCAATAATATCTGGATTTTTATATTTAGCATTGGCACCTGCAGAATAAAGGGCTTTAAGAATTAGCTTTGCCCCTTTCTGGGGCAGATTTTTAAGAATATCCGCAGCCTCGGGTAATGAGAATCCCCTTATTTCATTGGCTACAAGTCTGACTTTTGAAGCAGATACTCTGTTATTTTTTGATATTGCAGAAGCTTCCATCTCTATTCCTCTTTACCTTTTCTTCTTAGCTGCTTTATCATCTTTACTTGTATGCCCCCTGTATGTCCTTGTCGGGGCAAATTCACCAAGTTTATGACCTATCATATTTTCAGAAACATATACCGGAATAAAAGTTTTTCCATTGTGAACCATAAGTGTATGACCTATCATTTCCGGGAAAACTGTAGATCTCCTGGACCAGGTTTTTACCGCTTTTTTTGCATTAGTTGTTGTGTTCATCTCTTCAATTTTCTTGAAGAGTTTAGGATCTACATATGGTCCTTTTTTAATTGACCTCGCCATATATCAGCCCTTCCTTCTCTTGATTATATATTGATCGCTGTATTTATGCTTCTTTCTTGTCTTGTATCCCTTTGAGGGCTGACCTGTCGGTGATACGGGATGTCGTCCACCTGAAGATTTACCCTCACCACCACCAAGCGGGTGGTCAATCGGGTTCATTGCAACGCCACGAACTTTAGGTCTCTTGTTCATCCACCTTGACCTTCCGGCCTTACCAATAGTCACATTGATATAATCTTTATTTCCCACAGCTCCGATTGATGAATAGCATTCTTTATGAACCTTTCTAATCTCTCCAGAAGGAAGTTTTACCAGACAGTAATCACCCTCTTTTGCAGCGAGGATTGCTGTTGTTCCTGCCGAGCGTACAAGCTGTCCTCCCTTGCCCCTGTGCAGCTCAATGTTATAAATATTTGATCCTAACGGTATATTTTTAAGCGGAAGCGTATTCCCCACCTTGATTTCTACTTTTTCACCGGACTCAATCTTGTCGCCAACAGAAAGTCCTTCCGGTGCAATGATATATCTTTTTTCACCATCCGCATAACATATAAGAGCAATGTTCGCAGTCCTGTTTGGATCGTACTCAACGGACTCAACTTTCCCGGGAATACCGAACTTGTCCCTTTTAAAATCAATCAACCTGAGTTTTCTTTTATGACCGCCGCCGCGTCTCCTTACAGTAATCTGTCCTTTGTGACCACGGCCGGAGTCGCCGGTCTTACCTTTGGTAAGCGCTTTGTATGGCTTATCTTCAGTTATTTCAACCTTATCAAGTACAGTTTTATACCTTAAAGTTGGTGTTACTGGTCTGATTTTCTTGATTCCCATTTTCTTATCCCTTTATTAAACCGCAACCTGGTTATTGACCTTCAAAAATCTCGATTTTCTGCCCTATTGCAAGAGTGACAATAGCTTTTTTCCATGCCGCTCTTTTACCCATCCTGTACCTAAGTCTTCTGTTCTTGCCCCTCATATTTATAATGTTAACCTTTTCGGGAGTAACATTAAAAAGTTCCTTCATTGCACGGGCAATCATGAGCTTGTTTGCATCCCTTGCCACCTGGAATACATATTTCCTGCTTTCCATAAGCTCGGTGCTCTTTTCAGAAATAACAGGCCTGATTATTATATCATTGGCGTTCATATTACTTCACCTTTGCAAATTTTTCATTTATCTGGTTAACTGCGCTTTCAGTTATAATAACCTCTTTTGAAAAGAAGACATCGCGTCCTGAAATTCTG
>JAAYBQ010000173.1 GCA_012730035.1 Spirochaetota bacterium | reverse complement strand
TTTCAAGAAGAGAAAGCATGTTCTCGCCAGTTACACCTTTCATTCTGTTCGCTTCTTCAAAATTAAGCCTGAACTGTTTTTCAAGAAGACCGTAAGCCCTTTTGATTTTCTGCTTTTCCCTGAGCTGGACAGCATAGTCAGACATCTTAATTCTTCTTTTACGGGGCGGTCCGGGAGGATATTTTTTATTACCCTTTAATGGACATTTATCTGTAAGACATCGCTGACCTTTAAGCATCAGTGGTGTCATTTCTCGTCTGCAAAGTTTACATTTTGGGCCGGTATATTTCGCCATAATTAAAACACTCCATTAAACTCTTCTTCTTTTTTTAGGCCTGCAGCCATTGTGCGGAACAGGTGTCACATCTTTAATCTTGCTGATGTTCAGACCGCTCTGGAACAGTGATCGAACTGCCGCTTCCCTTCCTATACCGGGCCCTTTCACGTAAACTTCAATTGACTGTAAACCCGCCACTTCTATCGCACTCTCTGCAGCGTTTTTTGCAGCCATCTGTGCAGCAAAGGGGGTCGATTTTCGAGAGCCCTTAAAACCGGCTCCGCCCGATGTGGCCCATGATATTACGTTTCCCTGCATATCTGTCAGGGTAACAATTGTATTGTTATAAGTTGCCTGTATAAATGCTTTCCCGACCGGAATATTCTTTTTGTCTTTTTTCTTGGTCTTCTTCTGTTTCACTTAAAATACTCCTTATTTCTTTTTCTTCGCGCCTACAGATACACGCCTGTTTCCTTTTCTTGTTCTCGCGTTGTTTTTGGTATTCTGTCCGCGAACCGGCAGGCCTCTTCTATGCCTTATACCCCTGTAGCATCCGATATCCATGAGTCGTTTAATGTTCATGGCTATCTCGGTCCTTAAATCACCTTCGACCTTGACTTTCTGCTCTATATATTTTCTGATACTTCCTATTTCATCATCTGTAAGATCTTTCACGCGAGTATCAGGATTAATTCCTGCTTCATTGAGTATTTTCTGTGACGTGCAAAGTCCTATTCCATAAATATAGGTTAAACCTATTTCAATTCTCTTGTCACTTGGTAAATCTACACCCGATATCCTGGCCATAAAATCCTCTTAAAAAATTAGTGTTTTTTTGCAGTTCTAACTTTCTGCCTTTGTTTATGTCTTGGATTTGTGCAGATAACCCTGACAACACCATGACGCTTGATTAATTTGCATTCACTGCAAACCTTTTTCACAGAAACCTTAACTTTCATAAATCATACCTCTTATATCAAACAAAAAGCCATATACTAATATGTGCCGTCTTATGTCAACTGTATTATCAGCCTCGATTTGACTATTTTGATCTGTATGTTATCCTTCCCCTGTTCAGATCATACGGGGAGAGTTCGACTGTTACCTTATCACCAGGTAGTATTCTGATATAATGCATTCTCATCTTGCCGGAAATATGTGCAAGTACCACATGTCCGTTATCCAGTTTAACCCTGAACATAGCGTTGGGAAGCGGCTCTACTACAACTCCCTCAACTTCAATTGGTTCTTCCTTAGCCATAAGCCTCTCTCTGATAGTTTATATCAGTTAATTCTGCCCTGTATTCGTTTTTTATTACCAAGGAATCCTTCGTAATGTCTCATCAGCAGTTGTGATTCAATCTGTTTTAAAGTATCAAGAGTTACACCTACGATGATAAGAAGTGATGTACCTCCAAATAAATATGCCATTTCCATAGGAACCTGTTCAGGCCAGAACCTTATAACAAAGTCAGGTATTACTGCAATCAGCGCCAAGAAAATAGCACCTGATAACGTAAGCCTGTTAAGAATGGTTGTAAGGTATTCAGCAGTCTGTTCACCAGGCCTTATTCCGGGAATAAATCCACCATATTTTTTCAGATTATCAGCTATATCATCCGGTTTGAACCTCAATGAGGTGTAAAAGAAGCAGAAAAATATAATAAGAATACAATAAAGAATTATATAAGGCATCTGCCCGAATGAAAGCCAGTATTGAAGCTGATTCAGGAAACTGTATTTAGTTCCACCGGCCATCCTTATCATCTGTGAAGGGAA